>JALYYD010000193.1 GCA_030946775.1 Gemmatimonadota bacterium | reverse complement strand
TCCTTGACCGATTGGCCCACCGTGACCTTCGGCACGTCGACATCGAGATGCTTCCCGACCAATCCCTGCCCGAAGTCGATGGTGATGAAATATTCGCTAGTGGGGCTTCCCGGGAATCGCGAACCCTCATTCTCGATCTTCGTCACCGTGCCGTTCGCCCAGCTGCGGATGACGCGGGTCGTCGTCGGAATCCAGATGTGATTCAGCCCTTCGACGTGCCCGCCTTCGTGCGCGCCGAACGCTCCGAAGCCGCCACTCGCAGACAGATCGATGCTGCCGAGTGGGACGGGAAGATTGAGGCGGACAGGGGAACCGTTCGACGGGACGGGCTGAGTCCAGACGCCATCAACCCACGCCACCGGCTGGAGAGGCGCTGGCGCAGTCGGCGTATCGCAGCCGGTGCACTTGGATCCTTCGCCACCGCTGCCCCCGCAAGCGGAAGCGACGAGGGCTAACAGAATCGGGAGGCGAATTCGGATCAGGGGTTACCCCTTGGGTCGTGAGTGCGGCCCAAAACTAAAACCGACTTGTCAGTCTTCGCCAAGTTTTTTCGTGAACCGCAGTCCCGAACGCCCGTATCCGCGGTTGTCGTAGAAGACGTGTGTTTCTTCGCGGTGAAGCGCGGTGGAAAGCGAGATTTTTTGCGCGCCCTTTTGCCGGGCCCATTCCTCCGCGCGGCCGAGAAGCAGGGAGCCCACCCCTTGGCCGCGCGCGGAGTCGAGGACGACGAGAGCGGTGAGCCACGCCAACGGCGGATCGTTGTGAATGGTCCAGAGTAGTTGGGTGGCCATCATTCCGACAACGCTCCCGCCGGAATCCTCGGCGACGTACACTGCCGCATTCCCCGACCTGGCGATGTTCGCGATTCGGTCGGGGATGACCTCCGCCGGCGCGGGATACCCGAGCTGGGCGACGAGGGTGCTCATCGCCGGCGCGTCGGCCGGATTCGCCGCCCGAATGACGACTGAGGGGTCTGGCACGGCGTAATAATACGGCGCCGTCCGTCGCGCAGGGGACGGGTTCCCCTACCTATTACATTTATCTCTCCCGCTGAACGTGCGGGAAGCACCACCCGGGTGCGCGCCGGAATTGCCGGTGACGCGAGGAGCCCGGAGAGAGGAACGGAAACACCCTCTCGTTGACGCACAAATCTCTTGGAGACCGCTACAATGGTAAAGATTCGTCTCCGCCGGGTCGGGCGGAAAAAGGCACCTACGTACCGCATCATCATCGCCGATTCGCAGAGCCCGCGCGACGGAAAGTTCATCGAGATCATCGGCCAGTACACGCCCCGCGAGAAGAACGGCCAGGGCGGACTCCAGGTCAACGAAGAGCGCGCGAACTACTGGCTCGGCGTCGGCGCGCAGCCCACAGATACGGCGAGATCGCTTCTCCGCAAGGCGGGAGTTCTGAAGCGCCGTCACGAGACGCGCCTGGGCAGAACGCTCAGCGCGAAGGCCGTTCCCATCTCCGAAAAAACGGGTGAGGAAGCCGCCGACTAACGCCGTGCAGCCCGACTACGCTCTGGTCGGGCTGGTTCGCAAGGCACAGGGAGTTCGCGGCGAAGTTCTCATCGAGCCGCTCACAGATTCGCCGGACGTGATCTTCGCGCCCGGCAGTCGTGTTTTTGGGGGCGACTCCAACGGCGACCTCCCCGTCACAGCGGACAACCCGCCGACGCTCACCGTGGATTCACTCCGCTTTCACAAGGGGGGACTCCTCGTCCAGTTCCAGCAGCTCGGTGACCGCAACAGCGCCGAGCTCTGGCGCGGGCGGTATCTGCTCGTGCCATTCGCCGAGCTGCCGGCGCCGAAGGATGATGAAGTTTATCTCCACGACCTGATCGGGATGACCGTCGAGACAGAAGCGGGCGCGCGCATCGGAGAAGTGACGACCTTCTATGAGATGCCGCAGGGGATTCTGCTGGACGTGAACTCGGCGAAGGGGAGCGTGCTCATTCCGTATCGCGCCGAGATGGTGCTGCATACGGATCTCGCGCGCCGCACGATCGTGTTCAACGAAAAGACGGGACTGCTGGACTGATGCCGCTCCGCATCAACGTCGTCACGATCTTTCCGGAGTTCTTCACCGGGCCGCTCGCGCTGAGCATACCATCGAGAGCGGCGGCGGCGGGTAGCGTCACCTACAATCTCGTTGACCTGCGCGACTACACACACGACAGGCATCGCACGGTTGACGACGCGCCGTACGGCGGCGGCCCGGGAATGGTGATGAAGCCCGATCCCTTTTTCGAAGCGGTTGAAGCGATCGGCGCGAAGTCGCCAATCGTTCTGCTCTCGCCGCGCGGGCGTCCGTTCGCGCACGCAGACGCGGAGAGATTTTCGGAGGGAGAAGAACTCACGCTGCTGTGTGGTCACTACAAGGACATAGATCAGCGAGTCGCCGACCATCTCGCCACAGAGGAGCTCTCACTCGGCGATTTCGTTCTCAGCGGCGGTGAGCCCGCGGCACTGGCAGTGATAGATGCGACGGTGCGGCTGCTCCCCGGAGCGATGTCAGATCTGGACAGCGCCCGCGGTGATTCGTTCTACGGCAGAGGTTTGAGCGCGCCGAGCTATACGAGGCCGCCGGAGTTCTGCGGTCACAAGGTGCCCGACGTGTTGCTCTCAGGTGATCACAAAAAGATCGAAGAATGGCGCCGCAGCGAAGGGGAGCGGCTCACCACCCGGCGAAAAGACTCAAACAGCTAGGGCTTCGGGTGCTTCCGGAAGACATCCCACATCTTGTTCGTCGCGATGAGATCCGCGTGATCGATGATCGTCCCCAGCCCGTGACGATCGCCTGGCCATTTGTGTGAGAGATTATTGATCGTCACGAATACGACCGTCG
>JALYYD010000192.1 GCA_030946775.1 Gemmatimonadota bacterium | reverse complement strand
CCCGTCGCCGGCGGCCATCTCGAGACTCCGTACCTCGGCCACGGCGCGACTGAAGCCGATGCTCGCAGAACGATCGAACGGATGTTGCTCAACGATGTGAAAGCAGAGCTCGACAAGCTGATCGGCGATGCGGACAATACGCGGCCGTGGTACGATGTCGCGCGCGATGAGGATGGCGAGTGAGCGAGCCGCCGGTGAACCAGAGGAAGGCGTTAGTCACCAACGGCACAGGCGGCATCTGGACCGTGCGAGATGAATCCGGCGGGATACACGAAGCGTCGCTGCGGGGGAGGCTCAAGCTGCCCAAGAATTCCCCGCTCAAGCTGGCGGTCGGCGACGACGTGATGATCGATCGCGAGCAGGGCGGAAACCACTGGGCGATCAGCGAGATCCTGCCACGCCGCTCTCAGCTTGCGCGCCGATCACCGAGCGGTGCGTACGGCGAGCGAATCATCGCCGCGAACGTGGATCAGGTAGTGCTCGTCTTCGCGGCCGCGAAACCCGAGCCGCACTTCCGGATGATGGATCGCTTTCTCGTCATCGCCGAAGCGAACGAGATCGAAGCGCGCATCGTCATCAACAAGGTCGAGCTGGTGGGAGAAGGAACCGCGGAGGGGATGTTCGCGCCCTACGAAGCGGCGGGGTATCCCATTCATTTCACCAGCGTGAAGCAGTCGCTCGGGCTGACGGAGCTGCACGATCAGCTGGTCGGCCGCACGTCGGTGCTTACGGGACCGTCAGGGGTGGGAAAATCCTCGCTGATGAATTCGATGTATCCGGGACTCAATCTCCGTGTCGGCGAGATCAGCGAATCGGTGAACAAGGGGAGACACACAACGGTTGGCGCGCTGCTGCATCCCCTGCCCGACGGAGGTTATGTCGTGGACACGCCCGGCCTCCGGGAAGTCGGCATGTGGGAGCTTTCGCCTGATGATCTCGCGCACTGCTTCCGTGAATTCCGGGATTTTGCGGGCGAGTGCAAGTTCACCGACTGCAGTCATCGCACGGAGCCCGGCTGCGCATTGCGCGAAGCGGTGCGGTCGCACGCAATCACCCAGGCGCGCTATGAGAGCTATTTGGGATTGCGCGACGAGATGGAAGGCGAGAAGAAAACGCTCATTCCATCAACGAAGCCGCGTCGGCGCTGAGCCGGCGCCCCTCTCAGACCTTCGCTTCGTTTTCCAGCTCCAGCGTCCAATCGACGACAATGTCCGGACGCAGTGAATCGCGCACCGTGCAGTACTTCGTCACTGCCAGCATAATTGCGCGCTCCGCCTGATCGCGCTCGATTCCCGTGCCGCCGATCCGAAACTGTAGCGTGATATGCTTGAATCGGCGCGGGATCGTATCCACGCGCTCGCCGATGACATTGACTTCCAGTGACTCAACCGGCGTGCGGCGCTTCGCGAGGATATCCACCACGTCGATCGAGCTGCACGACGCGAGGGCGCTGAGAAGCGCGTCAGCGGGACTCTGACCGGATTCACCCCCGCCGTCAAATCGCACCATCGGGCCATCCGGACGCCCTGTTTCGAAGGCGTGACCCCCGGCCCATTTGACGGCAACGCGCGCCGGTGGCTTCGTCGAGCCGGCATCGCCTGGCGGTGTTACGTCTGTGTCAGCTTTCATTTGAATGGTCAAAGGTTGTCTCCATCAACATCCGCGCGCGCGTCCCGGGCGGCAAGGCCGATCGCGTCTATCTTTAATCACCAATGACAGCCGATCTCCCCCGAATGGAGCCGTACTCCCGGCACGTCATCGTCTGCACCGGCGCATTCTGTTCTCCGGAGAGGAAGGGCAGGGAGCTGTACGCTCTTCTCGCCGCCCTCCTCGACCGGGAAGGTCTCCTCTATGGCCCATCGAGGGTAAAACGTGGAGAAACCCCCTGCCTCGGCGTTTGCGAACGGGGGCCGGTCGTTGTCGTATACCCCGACGGCGTCTGGTACGCCGGAGTTACTCCCCAGCTGCTGGAGCGGATCGTTGTCGAGCACCTGAAAGGGGAACGAATAGTCGAGGAAGCGGTGTTCCATCGGTTGTAACGGCGCGCGCGCAACTCTATTTTCCTGAAGCAGAGATTGAAGTCCATCCAACAGGTCGAATGCCAGATTCCTTGAATCCCCGCAGGGTCGCGTTTGGAGCGGCAAGAAAGCTGCTCTTTGACGATCGCGATCCGGAGCTGATGCTTCAGGAGCTCGCCGGACTTCGCCCTTCATCCAACCCGAACGACCCGAGGCAGATCATGTCGCGCCCGCGCAAAGACATCCTTTCCAATCTCGACGAGATGTATCGCGAGGCGTTCGAGCGCGCGAAGGCGACCGGCGACCAGTCGCAGCTCGTCTCCCTCGATTTCGCGTACCGCCGCGAGCAGCTCTACTTCGAAGTCCTCCTCGACGTCCGCGAGGCGCTCGAAAGAAGGTAACCGCCCCCGGATGCTCGGGGCCGGCGGCGCGCGATGACGCATCTTTGGGGATGGATCGGCTTCAACGCCGTCGTGCTCGCCATTCTGTTCTTCGACCTCGTCATTCTCCACCAGAGGTC
>JALYYD010000177.1 GCA_030946775.1 Gemmatimonadota bacterium | reverse complement strand
CAGTAGCGCTGTTGTAACCGTCAGCGCGTAAGGATCAGATCGACGACTACCGGCCGATGATCCGATGCTTGAGTCTCCGGAACCGAAGCCGATCGTCCACGAATTTCAGGCGAAGCGAGGACGTAGTCGATCCGTTTCGTGGGATTGTCCGCGGGATAAGTGTACCCCGGCCCGAACACCGTCTCCCAGACATAGAACAGTCGGCGGAAGAGCGGCCGCAGCTCAGGCGCATCCGGCTCTGCGTTGAGATCTCCCATTAAGATCGTCGGCATCGCGTTCCCCTCGATGTAACGGAGAATGTCCGCAATCTGCATCTCCCTCACTCGAGGGTCAGCTCTGTAATCGAGATGGGTGTTGAGCACGCGCACGCGCGTTACACCGACATCGATGACCGCATCGGCCAATCCCGGCATCGGCGTTGGGACGGGATTCTGTTCCTGCGTGGACAGCCGCGTGATGACGCGATTCTCGAAGCTCACCACGTCGTACCTGCTGAGTATCGCGACGCCGAACTGCCGCATCGGTTTCCCCCCGGAGTCCGGCGCGAGATTGTAAATCGGCGCGAATCGGACCTGCATCCCGAGCTTTTCGCCGAGGAGCGCCGCCTGGTCCGCGAATCCGCTGCGCGCGGCCCAGTGCACATCCACCTCCTGCAGCGCGACGATGTCCGGGCGCTCGGCGCGGATCGCCGCCGCGGTTCCGTCGAGCGAGCCGTGCCCCGACTGAATGTTGTAGGTCATCACGCGCAGCGGGATATCGTGCGCGCCGAGTGACGGACGCGTGCATCCGGCGAGCAAGGAAAGAGCCGCACAGGCGAAACGATTTATCGAGCGGAGTCGCATAATTGCAACCAAGAAATACACGGGCAGGAGGTATCAGAGGAGCACGGTGGCGAGGTACTAGAGTGAGACGATATGGGATGCCCCGAGACTTACGAGAACGAGCAACCAGATGAGTTCTTCTCGTTGCTCGCTCGGCGTTCGGGCCAGGGCTTCAAATATCGTAGTCGCCTAGCGCCTGGCAATTATGCGTCTCTGATTACTCTTATCCGCGTAGTTCTGGGTTGCAGTCAGGGCGAGCGTCCCCTCTACTTCCCCTCCGGAAAATCCGCTCCCTCGGTCGTCTCCTGCCAGGCGTCGAAATCCTTCTTCAGCGCCTCGAGCTTGAGGTTCGCGTTCCGCCACGCCGCCTTCCCCAGCAGCAGGTGAAGCGGCGGTTCCTTCGCCTCTACCGCCGCGATGATCGCCTCCGCCGCCTTCACCGGATCGCCCGCCTGCTTCCCGCTCACACTGCGAAGATTGCTCAGATTCTTCCCCGCGGTCTCCGCGTAGTCGGCGATCGTTGTTTTGACTTCGTTCGCCGAGCGCCCCGCCCAATCGGTTCGGAAACCACTCGGTTCTACGAGCGTTACTTTGATCCCGAGCGGCGCGACCTCTTTCGCCAGGGTTTCCGAGAGCCCTTCGACCGCAAACTTCGTCGCGTGGTAGTAGCCGACGGTGGGGAATGCGGTCAGTCCGCCGATGGAGGAGACGTTGACGATGTGTCCGCTGCGCCGCTTCCGCATCCCCGGCAGCACCGCGCGCGTCATCGCGGAAAGCCCCCAGAAGTTGATCTCGAACATCCGCCGCACCTCGGTTTCGTCGCTCTCCTCGATGGCGCCGAAGTAGCCGATGCCGGCGTTGTTCACGAGGACGTCAATGCGTCCGAACTTTTCCTCCGCGGCCCTCACAGTCGCCGCGACGTCGCTCGGCAGCGTGACGTCGAGGGCGTGGACGAGCGCGGTGTCGGGGTAACCGGCGGCGATGTCCTGGACCTGCTTCGGATTCCGCGCCGTGACGACGCAGCGGTAGTTCTTGGCGAGAACGGCCTTGGCGAGCTCGCGGCCGAAGCCGGTTGAGCAGCCGGTGATTAGCCAGACGGGGGAGTCGGTGGGCATCGGGGCTTCCTATAGTATGGTTGTCGGCCTATTAGAGCACGAGAGGAGCCGCTGGCTTACTCGAATACTAAAGCAGGGAGCCCGGAACAGCGGGAGCCTCTCAGCTGGGGGCTATTCGGCCCCGACGACGGGAACTGCCTCGCGGAGTGAGGGCTGTGAATGTCTCGGCCAGCCCACGATCGAAGAGCTCCCAGCCCACGAGCTCCCCCGCTCTCAGCTCCCTGCGTCAGTATTCGAGAAACCCCGGGACAAAAAAATGGAACCCAGCCAGGCCGGATTCCAATCCCACTCTAGTTCCGCTCAAAACTATTCGTTGTCTTTCCCGGCCGGCAGCTTCGCCTGCGCGAACCCCGTCAACGTCCCCCGCCTCGTCTCCTCGAACAACGCCCGCTCGCTGTACGGAACCGGCTCGCCAGTCTTCGACCTCAAAGCGGTCCGCGGATTCGCCGCGTGCCCCCCGACCAAAACCTCGAAGTGCAGGTGCGGCCCGGTCGACAACCCCGTCGAGCCGACATATCCAATGACCCCGCCCTGCTTCACGCTGCGGCCGGTGCGCATCCCCTTAGCGAAGTTCCGCATATGCCCGTAGCGCGTCACCATTCCATTGTGGTGGCGGATCTCCAGCGTGTTGCCATACCCGCCCTTCCAGCCGGCGAAGATGATCGTTCCATCGCCGATCGTCTTGACGGGCGTGCCCATCGCGGCGGCGTAGTCGGTGCCGTCGTGATTGCGCCAGCGGCCAAGGATCGGGTGGAAGCGGAGTCCGAACCCGCTGGAGATTCTGCGGAAGTTTACCGGGACCTTGAGGAACGACGGCGTCAGACTCTTGCCGTTGGCATCGAAGTATTTCGCGCTGCTTGTCTTGCTCTCGAAGCGGACCGCTTCGACAACGTTCTGTCCCCCGCCCAATCCAAGACGCGCACCGAGAACCTTGTTCACGATGATTGCGCCGTTCGGCTTGGTGAGACGCTCGACGAGGATGTGGAACTTGTCGCCGTCATCGAGGTCGCGCGTGAGATCGGCCTTGTGCTCGAAGATGTTGGCGAGCGTGTAGGCGAGTCCGTGACGCG
>JALYYD010000164.1 GCA_030946775.1 Gemmatimonadota bacterium | reverse complement strand
TCGCCGATATCATCGGCAACGTCGCGCTTACTCAGGGCCCCGAAGCTCCCGCCCGCCTCGCCCGCGCAATGACTCCGGTGCTCTGGGAATGGATTCACGCCCAGCTGCCGCAGCTGGTCAAGAAGCTCGACCTCCAGAGCATGGTCGAGCGAAAGGTGATGGCGTTCAGCGTCGACCGCGTCGAGGAGATCCTGCGCTCGGTAATCCAAAACGAGCTGAACATGATCATCCTGACCGGGTATGTACTGGGAGGGCTGATCGGCGTGGTGACATTCGGCCTCTCCAAGCTTGTCGGCCTCTAACCGGAATGCGATGAAAGTCTATTCGATGAAGGTTCGCAATCCGCTCGTCGCGGCGGTTCTTGTAATCGCCGCCATCGGCGCACTCGCGATGGCGTTCATGGTCGGCGTCATTCTCCTCACAACTCTCGCGGCCGCCGGTGCGCTGCTCGGCGCTGGTATTATCATCCGCCGGAAGTTCTCACGCGCACGCGGCGATCTCCCGCGATCGCAGTCAGTCAGCGCGCAGCTCGACCCAGCGCTGGAAGTCCGGCCGCCCGAACCGCGCGCGCTTCCCCGATCGGACCCAGAACGCGAGGACCAGTAGACCGAGGGCTCGCGCTCCTCTCCGGCTGCCTGCCAGGAGTGCGCGCCCTCGTCTGCCAAATTACGGCCGCGCTACTTCGCCGTGTCTGCCGCCTGTCGGGTAAGACGAATCTGCGTCGGCTGAATGATCGCCGTGCTCGCGCCCCCAGGAACGTCGACGTAGCTCACCGCAGGACGTCCGCCCACTTCGAACGTAGTGATCTGGACAGTTCTTCCGTTCGCGGAGTACGTCTTCGATCCCGCCGCTCCCGCAGAAGCCTTGACCGAAAAGCGTTTTGCAATCGCATCCCCGAGCAGATCGTAGAATTCTCCGGCTTCGGTCGGTGAATCCCAAACGCTGAGCCAGACGATTCCCTGCCCCTTCGGCGTGTTCACCACCGCATAGCGATCGCCGTCCCAGCCCATCGCCCCGCGGACCGCGTCATCCTGATTCTGCAGAAACTGGAATAGCAGCAATCGCGTTTCGAATTCGCCAAGGTCGTTCTCGTAGACCATTGTCGCGTTCGCGAGCTTGCCGAGATTGATCGCGGTCGGCGCGTCGCGCTTGAGGAAGAACGCGCTGGGATGGAGAATCTGCTCGGTGGAAGTCGGCATGTCGTCGTAGATGACGCTGCCGCGGCGGCGCTCGATGTAGTTGCGCACGAACTCCGCTCCGCTCAGGTACGGAAAGATCAGAGTCTCCTGTATGAGCGGGGGCGCCGATGCGAAGATCGGCATCGAGCTCTGATTGTCACGAATCATTTCGCGCACGCGATCCCAGCCGCCCGGCAGATTGAATGCGGCGTTGTTGTTCCCCAGCATCACCGCGATCTGCTCGTAAACCGCCTGCCCCTCGAATACCGCTTGCGCGGCGGATTCGCGGTCGTTGTCACCCTCCATCTTCTGAATGGAGTCGAGACTGATGTACTGATCCTGCAGCGCGTGCACGAGCTCGTGCGTAACTGTTACTGCAACCACCTCCGCCGGCGAGCCGTTCACGATGTACAGCACCTTTGTCTTCGGATCGTAGAACCCGACGATCTGCTCCTCTAGCAGATCGACCAGCAGCTTACGGAGATTGAGCGTGTCTGGAATGAGACCGAACCGCTTGTATGCCAGCTCCTGCCCGGCCAGCTCACGCAGCTGCGCCGTATCGCTGAATTCCTTGAGGAGAAACGCGCGCACTTCCGCCTTGGTGCGTGTCTCCACCTTCGGCGGATGCTTGAATTTCAATCCGACGGCCTGCTCGATCTTCGGCACCGCATCGCCGACCTGTTTTCCATAAGGCCCGGAGTATTGCTGCGTCTTCGACGCGCAAGCGCAAACCGCCAGCGCCCCTGCAACCGCAAGCGCGCGGCGAAACCGATTTACCTTCATCGCCTCAGTCATCATTCAAGGAATCCAATGTCAAAGTTCGAGGCTCGCAGCCAACAGCCGGCTCGGCCCACAGCCCCAAGCCGGTAGTCTTCAGTTGTAGTTCCCCGGCCGATACCCTTCAGTATCGGACCTCTACCTGAGCCCCGACACACGAAGGTACCACTCGATAATCCGTTCGCCGTAAACGAGAGCGATGAATGCCGCCGGCGCAAGAAAAACGCCGAACGGAAGCTCCTTCCTCTTCCACGGCACTCCTTCCGCAATCGCCAGGTCTATCTGCCCGTTCGCCTCGCTCTTTCCGGAAAGAGGATATACCAATCCGAGCAGAATTACCGGCGCGATCACCGATGCAATGAAAATCGTCAGCAGCGCGCGCTCCGGTCCCAACGCCCCACCGACCACCGCCATCATCGTGCTGTCGCCGAAACCCATCGCCGGCCTGTTGAGTGCGACTTCGCCCAGCCACCCGACCACGGCGATCGCACCCGCTCCCACGCATACACCGAGGATCGCCTGCCACGGAGTCGCGAAAGGACCCTGATCCTTGAGAAACGCACCGATGAATACGGAGACCATAACCCAGATCAATCCCGAGACGGTGAAGCCGTCCGGAATGACAAAATGCATCGCGTCGGTCAGCGAAATTCCAAGCAGCAGCGTCCCGAACACCGCAACACGCAGCGCCGTGAAATTCCCCCCAAAATGCAGATAGACCCAAACCCACAGCAGCGCGTTCGCGAGCTCCACGAGCGGATATTGCGCCGAGATTCTCTCGCCGCAGCCACGGCACTTCGCGCGGAGAACGATCCAGCTGATGATCGGTATGTTCTCCATCGCCGTGATCTCGTGTCCGCAGTTCGGGCAGCGAGACCTCGGCGAGACGACGGAGAGTCCCGCTGGCCAGCGTGAGACGCAGACGTTCAGGAACGAGCCGATCACGGCTCCAAATAGAAATGCGTAGACTCCTCCCAGAATTCCGGTCACGCGCCGAGCTCGTAGAGAAGGATTCCGGTTGCGACCGCGACGTTGAGGGATTCAACTCCGGGCGCGATCGGCAGGCCGACGATTCGCGTCGCCAGCCCACGCACTGTGGACGACAGGCCCGCACCTTCGTTACCGACCGCGATTGCGAGCCTCGCGGGCAGCGGCGCCCCGCGAAGCGCATCACCTCCCGCTTCCGCTCCCCAAAGCTCGACGGATTCGCGGCGCAGGAAGTTCGCGAATTCCTCGCCTGTCAAGCTGATCGCAGGATGCCTGAACTGCGCCCCCATCGAGCTCCTCACCACCTTCGC
>JALYYD010000111.1 GCA_030946775.1 Gemmatimonadota bacterium | reverse complement strand
GAATCTCGATCTTCACCGGCGCAGCGCTCTTCAAGTAGTAGTCGATCACGGCGCCGTTCGGCGCGTTCTCCGCGTGCGGCTCATCCTTCTGAAGCGGAGTTCCATTCTCGCCGCCGCCAATGAAGTTCACCGAATCGCCGGGCTTGAAAAGGTACGCGTCGGCAGCGAGAACCGCGGGGGTGATCTGGCGGAGCGGCGAGATGTCGTCAATGACCCAGAAACCGCGCCCGTGCGTGGCGACGATGAGATCGTTCTGATAGATCTCAAAGTCGCGCATCGAGGTGACGGGCAGGTTGAGCTGCAGCGGCAGCCAGCTGTCACCGTCGTCGAGCGAGACATAGACTCCGCGCTCGGTTCCGGCGAACAGCAGCCCTCGCTTGGTAGGATCTTCCGTCACGACGTGGACGTGCGCGTCGGTCGGAAGTCCGTTCGTGATCATCTGCCAGCTCCGGCCGCCGTCACGGGTTCTATAAACGTAGGGGGCGAAGTCCTGCAGCTGATGCCGGTCCACGCTCGCGTACGCGGTGTTCACGTCGGTATGCGATGCTTGCATCATCGTCACCCTGCTCCACGCCGAGAGCTGCGAAGGGGTCACGTTCGTCCACGTCTTCCCGTCATCGCGAGTGAGCTGGATGTTGCCGTCGTCGGTCCCGATCCATATCACCGGCGCCTGCACCGGTGAAGGCGCGATCGTGTAAATCACACCGCGGTTGTCGTTCCGGTCGCGCGCTGCGAGCGCGGTAGCGTCGAGGGTCAGCGGCGCGCCCGGATTCTCGCGAGTCAGATCGGGGCTGATGCGAATCCACGTCTTCGCGCCGTCGGCCGTCTTGAACAGATACTGGTTCGCGTAGTACAGCGAATGCGGGTCCGCCTTCGAGAAGACGAGCGGCTGCGTCCAATCAGCCCGCGCCTTCACTCCGTCGGGCACCTGCGGCGAAGTGGTGCCCCGCACGGGAGTGTTCGTCGCGAGGTTGTATCGAGTTCCCTCCCCGCCGTACACGATTCCCGGATTGAGTGGATCGCCGGCGGTATAGCCGCTCTCTCCCCCCGGCGCGATCGGTTCCCAATCACGCATCGTGATCTCGGAGAACTTGCCGCGCGAGCAAACGGCAACGGCACCTGAATCCTGCTGAGCCGCGGTGACCCAATAGGGAAAGCGATAGTCCACCGACACGTGATAGAGCTGCGCGGTCGGCTGATTGAGCCAGGAGCTCCACGTGATGTCGCGCAGATTCGGCGCCTTCGCATTGTGCGTGATCACCGCTCCCTGATCGCTGGCGACGATCATCGTGTTCGGGTCGTCCGGCGAAACCCTCGGCTGATGATAGTCGTCGCCGCCCGGCGAGCCACGCATCACTCCCCACGTTTTGCCGCCGTCCATCGATCTGTTCACCGCTACGTTCGGCACGTACACGACGTCGGCATCGGTCGGATCGACAGTGACTTTTTCGAAATACCATCCGCGCCCCCACAGCGCCTGGTCGCCGGACATCTTCGTCCAGCTTTCGCCGCCATCGTCGGAGCGGAAGAATCCGCCTTGGCCCGGAGGTGGTGTCGTCGCGGGGCGAAGCGCGCCCGGCTGCGGACCCGTTCCCTGCGGCGGCTCCGTCGCCGGACGAGCCTCCGGCACGAGACAATCCACCACGGCATAAACCCGCTTTGAATTCGTTCGCGCGATGGCGATTCCGGTGCGCCCGATTCCATCCGCCGGGAGTCCGTTCGTGAGCTTCTTCCAAGTCGTGCCGGCGTCGGTGGACTTCCAGATTCCTCCGCCCGGGCCGTTCGTCGGCGCATAGGTGAACCAGGGCGGGCGGCGAGTGTTCCACAGTCCGGCGTAAATGATTTTCGAGTTACCGGGATCGATTGCCACTTCGACCGCTCCGACATTTTCATCGCCGAGCACTCGTTGCCAGCTCTTGCCGCCATCTCTGGAGCGGAAGATTCCGCGCTGGTCGTTTGCCGCGTAGAGATGCCCGATCGCGGCGACGAAAACATTGTTCGCGTTTTTGGGATCCACCGCGATCTTGCCGATGTGATGCGTGTCCTCGAGTCCGATGCGTATCCACGTCTTACCGGCATCAGTGGATTTGTAC
>JALYYD010000318.1 GCA_030946775.1 Gemmatimonadota bacterium | reverse complement strand
AGTGGCCACCGCGAAAACGACCCGCAAGAAGGCGACGACGAAGCGCGCCGCGACGAAGACGGCAGTTGCGAAATCCGCCGTTCCGAAAAGCGTCGCCAGAAAGTCAGCGACGAAGAGGACCGCCCCGAAAACCGCGAAGGGCAGAAAAGCAAAAGCCCCGCCGGAGATCGAAGAGGCGTACGAGCCCGGCTCGACCTCGCTCGTCATCGTCGAGTCGCCCGCGAAGGCGAAAACCATCGGCAAGTACCTCGGCCGCGGCTACCGCGTTCGCGCCACCATCGGTCACGTCCGCGATCTGCCCGAGAAGAAGATGGGCATCGACATCGAGAACGGCTTCGAGCCCGATTACGTCACCATCCCGGGAAAGGAAAAGACTGTGGCCGAGCTGAAAAGCGCGGCCAAGGATTCGCGCGAGATCTTTCTCGCGACTGACCCTGACCGCGAAGGTGAAGCGATCGCGTGGCACGTCGCCGAGTCCATCAAGCGGAAGAACGGCGCGCCGATTCGTCGCGTGCTCTTTCACGAGATCACCAAGGACGCAGTCCAGGCTGCGATCGCCAACGCCGGCGAGATCGACGAGCACAAGGTTGACGCGCAGCAGGCGCGCCGAGTGCTAGACCGGCTTGTCGGATACAAGGCCAGCCCTGTTCTCTGGAAGACGGTGAAGAAGGGAATCAGCGCCGGCAGAGTGCAGACCGTCGCGCTGCGGCTGCTCGTCGAGCGGGAGCGCGAGATCCGCGCGTTCAATGCGGTCGAGTATTGGAGCGTTGCCGCGCAGCTCGAGGAGAATGGCCAGCAGTTTACCGCCAAGCTGCACCTCCTCGATGGAAAGAAGCCCATCATTGGAAACGCGAAGGACGCGCAGGCGATCGTGGGCGATCTCGCCAAGCGGAAGACGTTCACCGTCACCGAAGTGAAGCGGCGCGAGCGGAGAAAGAATCCCGCCCCGCCGTTCACGACCAGCACGCTGCAGCAGGACGCGGCGAAGAAGCTCGGTTTTGGCTCCAAGCGCACGATGCGCCTCGCCCAGGATCTCTATGAGGGAATCGAGATCGGGCCCGAGGGCGCGGTCGGTCTCATCACGTATATGAGAACCGATTCGACGCGTGTTTCACCGACAGCCGCCGAGCACGCCCGCGATTATCTGAAGACTTTGTTCGGCAAGGATTATCTGCCGGCGTCGCCGATGCTGTACACCGATTCGAAATCGAAGTCGGCGCAGGATGCGCACGAAGCGGTGCGTCCAACTGATCCTGCGCGCCGTCCGGAGCACATCAAGAAGTATTTGAAGGAAGACCAGTTCAAGCTCTACCAGCTCGTCTGGCAGCGCTTTATGGCGTCGCAGATGACGCCTGCCGTCTTCGACACGACAACGGTGGATTTCGACCTCGGCCGCTACCTCTTCAGAGCGACTGGAAGCGTCATCAAGTTCGACGGCTTCCTCAAGCTCTACAAGGAATCGCGCGAAGAGGGAGAGGGAAAAGCGCTCGAGGACGAGCAGGCGCTTCCGAAAATCGAGAAGGGCGAAGAAGTGCCGGTGAAGGAGATCGTACCTTCGCAGCACTTCACCGAGCCCCCGCCGCGCTTCTCCGAGGCGAGTCTCGTCAAGGAGCTCGAGCGGCTCGGCATCGGCCGCCCGTCCACTTACGCCTCGATCATCTCGACTCTCGTTGACAGACGCTACGCCCATCTCGAGACGCGCCGTTTCTTCCCGACTCCCCTCGGCGAGCAGGTCGAGAAGGTGATGGTGAAGAGCTTCCCCGACATCTTCAACGTGCAGTTCACGTCGCATATGGAAGGCGATCTCGACAAAGTCGAGGAAGGGGATGTGAATTGGCGGACGATGCTCAAGGATTTCTACGGCCCCTTTGCGCTGTCGGTGAAGAACGCCGACATCGAGATGCTGATCGGAGAGGCGCACGATCTTTCGTCGCTGGCCACCGACCGCTGCCCTGACTGCGGGGGCAAGCTCCAGCCGCGCGGCGGATTCTTCGGGCCGTTCCTCGCCTGCGAGAACCATCCGAAGACCTGCAAGTTCACCCGCCCGCTTCGCGGCGATCGCAAGGCGGCTGTCATCACGGATGAGATTTGCCACGAGTGCGGCGAGCTGATGGTCATCCGTCACGGGCGCTCCGGCGAATTCCTCGGCTGCAGCAAGTTCCCTAAGTGTCGCGGCACCAGATCAATGCCGACGGGGGTGAAATGTCCCCGCGACGGTGGCGAGATCGCCGTGCGCAGATCGAAGAAGCGAGGGAAGGCGTTCTACGGCTGCTCCAACTATCCCAAGTGCGATTTCGTCGTCTGGGACAAGCCGGTGCCGGAAACCTGCCCGGAGTGCGGCTACGTCGGCGCGGAGTCGAAGTTCAACAAGACGCGCGGAGATTATCGGCGTTGCTTGAAGTGCGCGAACGAGTGGGATGTTGCGCCTGCCCCAGCAGAGGCTATTCCCGCGTAGCGGCCTAGTAGAGATCGGAGCAGGGCCGCTGGCTTTCTCGAATACTGAAGCAGGGAGCTGAGAGCAGCGGGAGCCTCACAGCTGGGAGCTCGCATACCGACCGCCAGGACTGGAAGAGTCCTTTTTCTAGGCGGGATCGAAGAGCTCCGGGCCAAGCTGCTCCGCTACTGCTCGCTCCCTGCTTTAGTATTCGACATGCTTACGCACGCGATACTTTTCTAGAATGAAGGAAGTCCACGTAATCGGCGGCGGCCTCGCCGGCAGCGAAGCCGCGTACCAGCTAGCCCAGCGCGGCCACCCGGTGATCCTCCACGAGATGCGCCCGGTAACCCCCACCGCCGCGCATAAGACCGACCGCCTCGCCGAGCTCGTCTGCTCGAACACATTCAAGAGCACCGAGATCACCAACGCGCACGGGTTGCTCAAAGCCGAGATGCGCCTGCTCGGCTCGATGATCCTCGAGTGCGCCGACGAAGCCCGCGTCGCGGCCGGCAGCGCGCTCGCTGTAGACCGCGACATCTTCGCCGCCGCCGTGACTTCGCGAATCGAGAATGAGCCGCGCATCACGGTGGTGCGCGAAGAAGTGAAGTCGATATCCTCGCCGTGCATCGTCGCCACCGGCCCGCTCACGAGCGACGCGCTCGCCGAGGCGATCAAGCAGCGGCTCGGCACGGGATCGCTCGCATTCTACGACGCCATCGCCCCCATCGTCGCGCGGGAATCGATTGACGATTCCAAAGTCTTTCGTGCATCGCGCTACGACAAGGAGACGAGCGAGATCGCCGACGAGTCGGGCGCGTACCTGAATTGTCCGATGACGCGCGAGGAGTACGACGCATTTCTCGAGGCGCTGAGCACCGCCGATCAGTACCACGGACACGAGTTCGACGAAGCGCCGTACTTCGAGGGGTGTATGCCGATCGAAGTCGCCGCAGGGCGGGGAAGAGACACGCTCCGCTTCGGCCCGATGAAGCCCGTCGGTCTCCGCGATCCGCGCACCGGCCGCGATGCGCACGCCATCGTGCAGCTTCGGCAGGAAGATCGCGCCGGAAGAATGTGGAATCTAGTTGGCTTCCAGACGCGCCTCCGGATTCCCGAGCAGCAGCGCGTCTTCAAGATGATTCCCGGTCTCGCCGATGCGGAATTTCTTCGCTTCGGCTCGATCCACAGAAACTCGTATCTCAACTCTCCGGCCGCGCTCGACGAAACGCTCTCGGCGAAGGATGACTCGTGTCTGATGTTCGCGGGACAGCTCACCGGTGTAGAGGGATACACGGAAAGCTCCGCCACCGGCCTGCTGGCGGGGATCAACCTCGCGCGCTGCCTCGATGGTCCGAGCAAGATCATCCCGCCCCCGACGACGATGCTCGGCGCGCTGTACCGCTACATCCGCGAGTGCGATCCGAAGCATTTCCAGCCGATGAACGCGAACTTCGGGTTGCTCGACGATCTCGAGCATCCCGTCCGTGATAAAAAGAAGAAGCGCGAGATGTTCGCCGAGCGGGCGCTGAATGAGATGCGGGCGTGGATCTCCGTCCACTCGCTGGATGCAGGGAAGGAGGGGCGAGGGGGTCACAG
>JALYYD010000055.1 GCA_030946775.1 Gemmatimonadota bacterium | reverse complement strand
GCACAAGATCGCGGATGGATGTCGCCGGCATGTTGTCGCGGAGCGACTGCCAGTGGTCGCCGTCATCGAGGGAGAAGTAAACCGCCCTTTCCGTTCCCGCGAACAGCAGCCCCTTACGGATCGGGTCCTCGCGGACGGCGTTCACTATCTCGTTCGACGGAATTCCACTCACCGTTTCCTGCCACGTCGTACCGCCATCGTGCGTTCTGTAGATGTGCGGCCGGAGGTCGTCCAGCTTGAACCGGTTGATTGCCGCGTACGCGGTGTTGTCATCGAAGTGCGACGCTTCTATCTGCGCCACCTTGCTCCACGGTGTCATCACGGCGGGAGTGACGTTCTTCCAGGTGGCGCCGCCGTCGCGGGTGAGCTGGATATAGCCGTCGTCGCTGCCGGTCCAGATCGTGTTGACGTTCAGGAACGACGGGCCGACCGAATAAATCACGCCGCGGTTCTTGGCGCGTGAGAGATTGCCGCCCGTGTACATCCCATAGCTTTGCGGCACGTCGTAATCCACGCGCGTGAGATCGGGACTGATCACGTCCCAGTTGTGACCGCCCGTCGTCGTCTTGAACAGAACGTTGCCGGCGAAGTAGAGCACGTGCGGATCAACGTGCGAAAAAATTATCGGCGCGGTGCGAAGAAACCGATACTTGCCCCTTCCACCGGGCGCAGGCGAGATGTTCTGAACCTCACGCGTGCGCTGGTCGAAGCGGGAGATTTTTCCGCCGTAAAGGATGTCCGGATTAAGAGGATCCGGCGCGACATAGCCGTACTCCTCGGAGCCGATCGGATTCCAATCGGCGAAGGTGATCTGTCCGTAATCTCCCCGGCTCGCGATCCCGACCGAGCCGCTTTCCTGCTGGCTGCCGTACACCCTATAAGGAACGCGATTATCGGTGATGACGTGATAGAACTGCGCTGTCGGCTGATTGTACCACGAGCTCCACGTGTCACCGCCGTTTACGGTCAGCGTGCCGCCCTGATCAACACCGAGGAGAATGATCGACGGATTATCGGGATTGATCCAGATACGATGGTAGTCGTCGCCGCCCGGAGCTCCCTTCCATCCCTTCCAGCTTTTTCCGCCGTCGGTTGATTTCCACGTCACCACGTTCGCCGAGTACACGATGTCGGCGTTTCTCGGATCAACTTTTATTTCGGCAAAGTCCGATCCTCTTCCCCATAGACGCGGATCGGGATTGATGTTCGTCCACGATGCGCCGCCGTCGTCGGAGCGGTAAATGCCTCCCTTGGCGCCCGCGTCCACAGTTGCATAGAGCCGGCGCGAATCACTAGGCGCGATCCCGAAACCGATTCTGCCGAGACCCTGCTCCGGATTCGGAAGCCCATTCGTGAGCTGAGTCCAAGTGTTGCCGCCGTCAACCGATTTGTAGAGCCCGCTCAGCGGACCGTCCCACGTCGCGTTTTCCCACGGTCCCTGCCGCCCCGCCCAGAGATCGGCGTACACCACATCGGGATTGTTCGGATCGAGCGTGACCTGAATCGCGCCTGTGTTTTCGTCTTTATATAGAACGCGCTGCCACGTTTCGCCGCCGTCCATCGAGCGATAGACCCCGCGCTCCTCGTTCGGGCCGTATGGATGCCCCAGCGCGGCGACAAAAACCCGATTCGGGTTGTGCGGATCGACCGCCAGTCCACCGAGCTGCTGCGCGTCGCGGAGGCCGGGAAGATGCCGCCACGTTTTTCCCGCGTCGGTGGATTTGTAAACGCCGTCGCCGGTGGAGAGATCGGGGCGCTGCAGCCCTTCACCTGTTCCGACATAAATGACATTGGGGTCGGAAGGCGCGACGACGATATCGCCGATCGAGCTGGTTGCCTGGTCGTCGAAGATCGGGAACCACGTGCGGCCGTAGTCGGTTGTCTTCCAGACGCCGCCGTTGTTCACTCCGATGTAGAAGACATTCGGCTGCTGCCGCACGCCCGTGGCGCCGACAGTTCGTCCGGCGCGGTGCGGTCCGATCATCCGCCACTGCAGCGCGGAGACGGGATTCGCTGCGGCCGTCTGGGAATGTCCCTCAGCCGTTGCGGCGAAGAGGAGCGCGGTTGAGAGAGCGAAAATGCGGCGATGGTTCGGCATCAGTTGGCGAAGGGGAATATTGTCCGATGTGAAAAACCGCACTCCGGACAGTCCTGAGTGCGGCGAACTACGTTTTACCTGACGGTGAACGGAACCGAATAGGCGCGGTCGTCCCAGGCCATCCTCAGCACGCCCCCGTTTCCTGACGGGGCGAGGCCGATTACAAAGCGGTCCTGGGGGCTCGACAGCATCGTCGTCGTGAGATCGATCCGCGCGAAATCGCGCTTCTGATCGTAGTCCGTTCCCCACTGCCCGGTTTGGCTGTTGATGATCAGCTTTGCGCCGGTCGATGTCGGGAGTGTCCAGAGCGTGTATTTACCAGCCGGCAGCAACGTTCCGCCGATCATCAGATCGCGTGACGTCGAGAACATCGTCGCGGCATTGGCGCCTGTGCGCCACACTTCGCCCCACGGCACGACGTTTCCGAAAATCACTCGGCCACGCTTCAGCGGACGGCTGTAAACGACCTGCAGATCCGCTCCGCCGATCGAAGCTCGAGTCGTGTCTAGCGTCGACGCCTGTCCCATCATCGCGCCCGACGCTTCCTGCGCCATCCAGCCGGAGAGAATCCTCGCGTAGTCAACCCCATCGTCACGGTGTGAGATCGTCTTGATGGTTGTGCCCATCGAGTTCATTCCGATGATCTTCCCGTTTTGGACCGCGGCGATCTCCAGCCACGGTGTGCCGGGAAAAAAGTTGCTGCTGAACTGGACGGAATCGGG
>JALYYD010000050.1 GCA_030946775.1 Gemmatimonadota bacterium | reverse complement strand
GCGTATGAGAATCCGTACTTCTTGTAATGCCCGTCGAAGATTTCGATCTGCGTTTGAAAGAAGAGCGCGTAGGCGGCGCTGATCAGCTGCGCCTTTTTCTCCGAGACGCAGGCGTACTTGAGCCCGTCGTGGCCGACGCGCGTGAGATGATATCCGCCGAACATGTGCCCGAACTTGTCCTGGTCGCGGAAGTCCTGATCCCAGTCGGCGTGAAAGAACAGGTGCGGCGCCTTTTCGCCCGACCACCACGCCTTCTTGAAGTAGTGCCAGAGGTAAACGTTGCCGGCGACAAACGAAGTTGCCACTCCCGTCCGGACGGTAGTCAGATTGTCGCGCCGCGCCGCGCAGGTCGAGTCGGGAGCTTCCGCGCGAAGAGCGAGGGGAGTGCCGATCATAAGCGACAGGGCAACGATAAAAGTCTTCAATTTGGTCAAGTAATTTTCCATTGAGTGGCGTACTACACCTGTCAGGGCGCTAACGTGCCGAACATGTCGTATGCCTCGGTCACTTCGTCGATCGTCACCGTCGCGGCGCCGAGCTTTGCAACTTCGATTCCCGCGGCGAAGTTCGCGATCACCGCTGCTTCCGCCGGCGTCGCTCCCGCGGCCAGCATCGTCGCAAGATAGGCGGTGACCGTGTCACCCGCGCCGACCACGTCATATACCTCGCGCGCGGTCGTCGGCACGCGGCCGACTTCACCATCTGCGGCAATGAGCGCCATTCCCGCCTCTCCCAGAGTGAGGAGCAGATTCGAAACGCCGAGGCGCGACAGGACTCCCGGCAGCGCCTCCGGATGCTCCAGGTCAACTGAAGCACCCATAGCGGCCTCGAGCTCTCTGCGATTTGGCTTGAAAATGGTTGCGCCTCGATAAGCGAAGAAGTTGCGGTACTTCGGATCAACTACGACCGGCAGCCCCCTTTTGGATCCATCTCGCATTACGGCGTCGATCAACGCCGAGGTGAGAACTCCCTTGTTGTAATCCTGAACGATGATCGCGTCGGCGTCAGCGAGCGCCGCGGCCGCTTTTTCGATCAGTTTCTTGATGTCGCTGCCGGTGATGTCGGCGTCGTCCTCTTCATCGAACCGCACCACCTGCTGCGCCCGGGCGAGCACGCGGGTCTTCGTCGTCGTCGGCCGCGCGACCGTTACCACCGATCGGGTGTCGGCGCCGAGACTCGCGAGCATGTCCTTGAGCTGCGTTCCCTCGCGGTCGTCTCCCACGGTCGCCACCAATTCACACTCGGCGCCGATCGCCAGAACGTTCTGCGCCACGTTGGCGGCTCCGCCCAGGGCGAGCTTGCGCTCGCGGACGCGAACGACCGGAACCGGCGCCTCCGGCGAGATACGGCTCACCTCGCCGCGCAGGTACACGTCGAGCATCGCGTCGCCGATTACCGCTACGCGCTGCTCACTTCCGGCCTGCAGCAGCTCGACCAGCCGGCTGCGCGAAATGGTCTCGATCATCAGGGGTTGAAACTAAGTGCCGCAGAGGGAGGGGCAAAGGGCATGGCACTTGCCCCCACGCCTGGCACTGAGTACGCTCCGCATCTCCGACCATGACCGTTTGATAGCACACCGCTTCAACGAAGCCGCGAAGCGCATGATCTTCTCCCTCCAGGAGTTTTTTGTCCTGTCGGGAAAGGCAATCGGCTTCATTTTCGCGCGCCCTTTCTACGGCGCCGACACAATCCAGCAGATGGACGCGATTGGCGTCGGATCGCTGGGAATCGTGCTCCTCACCGGCTTTTTCACCGGTATGGTGCTCGCGCTCCAGTCGTCGGTGCAGCTGGCCACTTTCGGCGCGACGATATACATCGGCCGGCTCGTCGCCGGCTCGATGATCCGGGAGCTGGGCCCCGTCCTCGCGGGGCTCATGGTCGCCGGCCGCGTCGGCTCGGGAATCGCCGCCCAGCTCGGATCGATGAAGGTCACCGAGCAGATCGACGCTCTCAATACGCTCGGCACCGATCCGATCAAGAAGCTCGTCACTCCGCGGCTCCTCGCCGCGCTGATAATGGTTCCGATGCTCACCATCGTGAACGACTTCGCCGGCATCCTCGGCGGCAGCGTCATCGCGAAGATTTACGTCGGCATCCCATCGTCTCTCTACTGGCGAACGGTGTTCGAGCAGATGATCTCGGGCGGTTTCACGCTGCGGTTCATCCCCAACGATCTCGTACAGGGACTGGTGAAGCCGTTCGTGTTCGGTGGAATCATCTCCCTCGTCGGCTGCCATTTCGGGCTCAAGACGACGGGCGGCACCGAGGGTGTTGGCACCGCGACGACGCGCACCGTTGTGACGGCGAGCATCCTGATTCTCGTCACCGACTACTTCCTCACCCAGCTGCTGCTGGCGTTTTTCGCTCCGTGACCGACGAAAAGCCGCCGCACGACGAGCGCCGAGGGCCGGACGCCGGAGAAGGTCCGGGCCGAATCCGCCGCACCGACGACGGGCACCGCATTCGCGCCGCGATCCGGACTGAGCTCGACACGCACCGCGAGCCAGATCAGAGTGAGGAAGAGAAAACCGGCGCGCCCAAGATGCACCGGAAGCCAGGGCAGACTCTCATTGCGCTCGAGAACGTGTGGCTCGCATTCGACGAGCCGATCCTCGAGGATGTTTCCTTCGCGGTGAAAACCGGCGAGACAGTCGTCGTCGTGGGCGAATCCGGGACCGGCAAATCGACAATTCTCAAGCTGCTCCTCCGTCTCCTCACGCCGGACAAGGGGCGCGTGTGCATTGACGGCGAAGACATAACCGGCCTCACCTTCGACGACGCCCTCAAGGTTCGGCAGAAGATGGGAATGGTCTTCCAGGGCGCCGCGCTCTTCGATTCGATGACTGTGTTCGAGAACATCGCCTACCCGCTCCGCGAGCACACAGACCTCGACGAAAATGCCATCGAGGAGCGGGTGAAGGAGAAGCTTACCTTCGTCGATCTCGACGCCGAGAAGGTGATGGACCAGATGCCCTCCGAGCTCTCCGGCGGAATGAAGAAGCGCGTCGGCATCGCCCGCGGAATGGCGAACAACCCCGACGTGATGCTCTACGACGAGCCCACCTCGGGACTCGACCCGCTCACCACCGCGACGATCACATCGCTGATTATCAAGCTCCAGCGCGAGCTGGGGGTGTCGAGCGTCGTCGTGTCGCACGACATCCGCTCCGCGTTCCGGATGGGCAGCAAGATTGCACTGCTGGCCGAGAAGAAGATCAAGTTCTTCGGCACCCCCGAGGAGATGTCCGGAAGCGACGACAAGTACATCCGCGACTTCCTCGGTGGTTACTGACGTGCCCGACCCGCTAACTTTTATTCGATGAAGCGATCCACAGCCATTACCTGGGACGAGCTGAAGGTCGGCGCGCTGATACTCACCGCGCTCGTGATCCTTGCGCTCACCGTGTTCAAGCTCGGTCAGGCCGCAAGCTTGTTCACGAAGCGGTACACGCTGGTCGCTTTCGTTCCCAACGCGACCGGCCTCCGTGTCGGGGGCGGTGTCACCGTCGCCGGCCAGCTCGCCGGCAATATCAAGTCGATCGATTTTCTCCCCGTTGACGCCGATACCACGCGCAACCTGCGCCTCACAATCGAAGTGAATCGCGGGCTGTCCGATCAGGTAAGGAAGGATTCGAAGGCGAAGATCAAGACGCTCGGTCTACTCGGCGACAAGGTGTTCGACATTTCGCCGGGAACCCCGCGCTTCGCGCTGCTCAAGGATCAGGACACCATTCCGGTCGTTCCTTCTATCGACTACGAAGCAGTAGTCCAGCAGGCGTCGGGCGCGATCACCGAAGTCACTCTGTTGACGAAGGATCTCAAGAAGGTCACCGCCGGATTGAACCGCGGTGAAGGAACCCTCGGCCAGCTGCTGACCAATCGCGCTCTTTACGATCAGGCGACCGCGGCGCTCGCCCGCACCAGCTCGCTGATGGCGCAGCTCGAGAATCCCCGTGGAACGATTGGCCATCTCCTCAACGATCCGTCGCTCTACTATAGCCTGAACAGAACGCTGGGATCGGTGGACACGCTCGTGGCGCAGATCAACTCCAGCAACGGCACGCTCTCCAAGCTGCTCAAGGACGACACGCTCTACACGCACCTCGTCAGCGTCGTCGCCACGACGGACACGCTGGTGCAGCAGATGGCGCATGGCAAGGGAACGGTTTCCAAGCTCTTCACCGACGAACAGCTTTACGATCAGCTCGTCAACGCCGTGAGCGAGCTGAACAAGGTTCTGGTGGACGTCCGGCGCGATCCGCGGCGCTACACCAAGGGAATGATCAAGGTATTCTAGGCGCAATGAAGTGACGGAGACCTACGATCTCGATGTCGTTGTCACGCGTGGCAAGGAAGTGGAGTGCGTGCATCGTGTCCACGCGGCGGTCGTCGGTCCCGGCGACGAGCTGATCGGCGCCGCAGGTGATCCCGAAGGCTTCACCTTTTGGCGCTCCTGCGCGAAGCCGTTTCAGATCATTCCTTTCATACAGAGCGGCGGCTTCGACGAGCTCGACTGGGGCGACGAGCAGCTCGCCATCGCCTGTGCGTCACACGGCGGCGAGCCGGAGCACGTCGCTCTCGTCGAGCGAATGCTCAACGACATCGGGCTCGAAGAGGGAGATCTCTCCTGCGGTCCGCACGAGCCGTCGTCGCAGCGGGGCGCGCGAATTCTGCGCGAGTCGGGCGCGCGCCCG
>JALYYD010000042.1 GCA_030946775.1 Gemmatimonadota bacterium | reverse complement strand
CGGTGATCTCTGTCCCGGGCGGCGCGCGCGAGCTGACGATGGAGGCCGCGGCGCCCGTCGGCGTGACGATGTCGGAAATGCCACTTGGAGACGTGACGCATTTGCTCGCTGAGCTTTCCGCAGCGGGGGGATCGGGCGCGAATCCCGGAGTAATTCCGGCCGTCGAGAGAAGCTACTCGGCGTCCAGCACAGTCGGCGGCGCGTATGTGGCTCTGTTACGCGAGCTGTTCGCGCCGCTTGGTATCGCAGTGCTCGACGCATCGCACGAGGCTGTACGCCACCGGTCCGCGCCGCTTCTCAAGCGCGCCCTGGAGCGCGGGGATGACATCGCAAAGGCTATCTCAGCCAACAATGCGGCGATCGAGAATGCCGGCCACGCGCTCCAGGTCCAGGACGTAGCCGGACTTTCTCTCGTATTTGAGAACACGGCCTCCGGACGCAAGCGCATTCCGAGGAAGCGCGGCGCGCGAGATGTCGCGCCGGATTCTGACCTCGGCCCAAACGTGCTTCTCCGGCCGATCATTGAGCGGCAGATACTTCCGACGATCGCCTACGCCGGCGGCCCGGCCGAGATCGCCTACTTCGCGCAGCTGTCACCAATCGCCGCGGCGCTTGAGGTTGAAAGACCGCTCATCGTACCGAGATGGTCATGCACGATCGTCGAACCACACGTGCGAAAGATTCTTGATGAGCTTGGCGTCGCTACCGGCGATTTCCGCGATCCGCATGCGGTAGAAACGAAAGTCGCTCGCGACAAGCTCCCGGGAGATTTGCAACAGCAGATCTCCGAGCTCCGAGCGGAGATCGATGAGCGCTCGGTGTCGCTGACCGGGAGTTTGGATGTCGACTCGCCGCTGGTCGGCAAGTCGGTCGTCGAAGGACTCCGCCACAATCTCGCGCACCGGGTTGACCGCTTTGAGCGTCGCGTTGTCGCCGCCTCCAAGAGCCGTCACGCCGATCTGATGCACGCCGCCGCGACTGCGCGCGGCTCGCTCTTTCCCCTCGGCCGTTCGCAAGAGCGCACGCTCAGCTTCGTCCCGTTTCTCGCCCGATACGGAAACCAGCTCCAGGAAGCGATGCTGGCCAGCGCCTCCGAGCACGCACGATCGCTGCTGTGAGACAACGAACTGTTGAAGAGCGTCAAAGTGCTGAAGACGCTACCACCCCGCAGCCCGAAGTACCGGTCATCGATCGATCGCGCGGAGCCGCAGCGCTCGTGGCGCTGGGAATTCTGCTTAGCCGATTCACAGGGCTGATTCGGCAGGTGATGATGGCGCGGTATCTCGGTACGTCGATCGCCGCCGACGCTTTCAACGCCGCGTTCAGAATTCCGAACCTGCTGCAGAATCTGTTCGGTGAAGGCGTGCTTTCCGCGTCGTTCATTCCAGAATACGCCGGCCTGCTCAGCCGCGGAGAGGAGGAGGAGGCAACCCATCTGGCCGGCGCAGTGGCGGGAATGCTCGCTCTCGTCACCTCGCTCATCGTTCTCGCCGGTGTGCTCGGCGCTCCCTATCTGGTTGCGCTGATCGCCAATGGGTTTACGGGAGAAAAGCGCGAGCTGACGATTCGCCTTACGAGGATTCTCTTTCCTGGGGCCGGCCTCCTCGTTTTTTCCGCGTGGTGTCTGGGAGTGCTCAACAGTCACCGCAAGTTTTTCATGTCGTACGCCGCGCCGGTTTTATGGAACGTTGCAATGGTCGCCGCGCTCATCGGTTTTCACAACGGCCGGTCGCAGGTTCAGCTCGCGGTTATCCTTGCGGTCGCTTCGGTAGTGGGCAGCGCGATGCAATTGACGGTGCAGCTGCCGCTGGTCATCAAGCTCGCCAGCGGTGTCCGTTTCCGCCTCACGGCGGCATCGCAAAGCGTCCGCAACGTTTTTAGCAATTTCCTCCCCGCGTTCGTCGGGCGTGGTGTCGTGCAGATCAGCGCGTACGTGGATGCCTGGCTTGCCAGCTACCTCGGCAATGGGGCCGTCTCGTCGTTCACGTATGCGCAAACGATTTATGTTCTCCCCGTCAGTCTTTTCGGAATGGCGATCTCAGCCGCCGAGCTTCCGGCGATGTCGAGCGCCGTCGGCACGGACGCGGAGATCGCTGCGCATCTGAGAACCCGGCTCAACGCAGGCCTCGAGCGTATCGCGTTCTTCATCGTGCCCAGCGCAATCGCGCTCTTTGCGCTCGGCGACCTGATCGTGTACCTACTGCTTCAGAGCGGAGTCTGGCACCAGCGCGATACGATCTGGGTGTGGCAGATCCTTGCCGGCTCGGCAATCGGACTCCTCGCATCGACGATGGGAAGATTGTACTCGTCCACCTTTTATGCGCTGCGTGATACGAGGACGCCGCTGAAGTTTGCCGCAATCCGCGTTCTGCTCACGACCGTGCTCGGGTACATCGCAGCGCTGATACTTCCCGGCGCGCTGGGCATCGATCCCAAGCTCGGCGCTGCCGGGCTCACCGCGTCGGCCGGCTTCGCTGGATGGATAGAGTTTCTGCTCCTCCGTCACGCGCTCAGAAAACGAATCGGCGACACCGGATTCCCAAAGGTGATGGCGGCGAAGCTGTGGGTGGCGGCGATCCTCGCGGCATCGGTTCCGTGGACGTACAAGCTGCTCGGCCACAACGTGCAGCCGAAGCTCGTGTCGCTCTCACTCCTGCTGATTTATGGCGCCCTCTACCTCCTGCTCACTACAGTGCAGGGAATTCCCGAGGCGCGGATACTCACGAACCGGATCGTCCGCCTCATCTCAAGGCGCAGGAAACCAGCGGTCCCGTAGCGCGACGAGGCTTCCCGCCGGGGGTATAATAAGAGCATGCTTCCCGTTCCCGACGCCGTAGCCGCCAAGCTCCCGCATCTCCCCGAGGCGCCGGGCGTGTATCTGTGGCACGACCGGGACGGCGGCATTCTCTACGTCGGAAAAGCGAAGAGGCTTCGATCCCGCGTGAGGAGCTATTTCGCCAACGACGATATGGCGAGCGTGAAAACGCGTCATATGGTCACCCTCATTGCCGACGTTGACACAATCGTCGTCCCGAGCGAGGCGCACGCGCTCGTACTCGAAGCGAATCTGATCAAGGAATACAAGCCGCGCTTCAACATCGCCCTTCGCGACGACAAGTCGTATCCGTACATCAAAGTCACGGTGCAGGAGAGCTTCCCGCGCATTTTCGTGACGCGGCGGCTGCAGGACGACGGCGCGAAGTATTTTGGACCATACACCGACGTCGGTGCGATGCGACGCTCGCTAAATGTCGTGAAGCGGATCTTCACCGTGCGCTCGTGCAATTACAACATGCCCGACGAGATGCCGGAACGCGCCTGTCTCGATTATTACATCCACCGCTGCAAGGCCCCGTGCATTCTCGCGCAATCACTCGCCGACTATCGCTCGATGATCGATGAAGTCGTGCTCTTTCTCGAGGGGCGCACGGAGGAGGTCATCCGCCGCGTGCGCGAGCGAATGGACCTCGCCTCGGAAGCTCTCGACTTCGAGCGGGCGGCCGAGTTTCGTGATGTCGTGAATCACCTGGAGAAAATGGAAGAGCCTACCGTCGTCCTTGAGGTAGAGGGCGGCGACCGCGACGTCATCGGCTACGCGCGCGACGGCGACGTCGCTTGCGTCATCGTGCTTCGGATCCGCGGCGGCAAGCTGCTGTCACGCGAGCAGCGCTTCCTCGAAAATCTCGACTCCGAGGAAGACACTGTCGCGCTCTCGGCTTACCTCGCGGGCGGTTACGTCGGAATGCAGGAGCGCGCGCGTGAGCTGCTGCTTCCCTTTGATTTTCCGGATCGCGATCTCGTCGAAGAGGCGCTCGGCGACTCGAAAATTCAAATCCCGCAGCGCGGGTCGAGGCGCCAGCTCATCGCACTCGCCGAGCAGAATGCGCGGCACCTGCTCGAAGAGTTGAAGCTCGCCAGCGCTGAAGCGGAGGAGCGCGCGGGCGACCCGGTGTACGAGCTGGGCAGGGAGCTCGGACTGCAGCGTCTGCCGCGCACGCTCGTTTGCTTCGACATCTCGACTACTCAGGGAACGGACACCGTCGGTTCCTGTGTCTGGTTCGAGAACGGGCGCCCACGCCGCGGCGAATACCGCAAGTTCAAAGTGAAGACCGTAGAGGGCACGGACGACTTTGCATCGATGGAAGAAGTTGTGCGCCGATACTTCGAGCGCCGCATCACTGACGAGAAGCCGCTCCCGGATCTCATCGTCGTGGACGGCGGCAAGGGACAGCTCTCTTCGGCCCACGCGGCTCTCACGGCGGTCGGGCTCGGCGATCGGCCCCTGATCAGCATCGCGAAGCGCGAGGAGGAGCTCTTCATCTGGGGCCGCGCCGAACCGGTCACCCTGTCGCGTCGCTCGCCGGCACTCAAGCTCCTACAACAGGCGCGCGATGAAGCCCACCGCTTCGCCGTGACCTACAACAGGAAGCGGCGGACGATGCGAACGGTGACCTCGGAGCTGCTCAAGGTGCCCGGAATCGGCCCGGTGAAGCGGAGAATGCTGCTCCGCGAGTTCGGCAGCGTGCAGGGGGTGCGGGACGCCGGCGAAGACGCGATTGCCAAGCTTCCGGGGTTCAATGCCGCGCGCGCTAAGAAGCTCCTCGAAACGCTCGCGGAAAACGCGCCGGTCTGAGGCAGAAACTCTGCTGCCGCAACGGTTTGCAGTCAGATCTCTTGCGGACTAAATCGGCAAGCTAACTCTAATTGATTCCTTGTTTTCAGCCCTTTAGGCTCTTAAATTACTTGAGCTATGGTACGGGTATCGAAAGTCGAGCAGGGTGGGATCGCCGAGGCGGTCGGAATCGTCGCCGGGACGCAGCTCCTCTCGGTTAACGATCGGCCCGTGGCTGACTTCCTGGATTGGGAGTTCCTTACCGCCGAAGAAGAGCTCGTTATCGAGGCGAAACACCCGGACGGCGAAGAAGTGATCTACGAGCTGGAGCGCCTCGACGGCGAGCCGCTCGGCCTCTCCCTCGAGCCACCCAGCGTCCGGCGCTGCGCGAACCGCTGCGAATTCTGTTTCATCGAGGGACTGCCGCCGGGACTGCGCAAGAATCTCTATATCCGCGACGACGACTACCGGCTCTCGTTCGCGTACGGAAATTTCGCGACGCTCTCCAACGTTAAAGAGAAGGACATCGCCCGGATCCTGGAGTATCGCCTCTCTCCGCTGTATGTCTCCGTTCACGCGACCAACCTCGAAGCGCGACGCGTTCTACTCAGCAATCCGCGAGTTCCGGACGTGATGGAGCAGCTCACGCGTCTTGCCGCCGGCGGCATCCGCTTCCACTGCCAGATGGTCGTTGTCCCAGGGCTTAACGACGGGGAAGTGCTCGAGCAGTCCCTCACCGATCTCTGGAACCTCGGCGACGCTGTGATATCGGCGGCAGTCGTCCCAGTTGGCGTCACCCAGTTCTCGCATCTCTATTCCGGGGAGAAGCTAAGCGTCGAGGCGTCGCGGAAGCTGCTCGCTCACGTTTTGAGGTGGAGCGATCGCGCCAAGAAAGAGCGCGGCGAAGCGTGGGTGCACGGATCCGATGAGCTGTATCTCCTCGCCGAAACTCCGCTGCCCCCCGAAGAGCACTACGGCGATTTCGCGCAGATCGAGAACGGCATCGGCTCCATCACGGCGCTTCGCACTCGCGTCGCTCGCGGACTGAAAAAGGCGAAGCGTTTCGAAGGCGATCGCATCGGAGTTGTCACCGGCACGGCGATGGCGGAGATCATGCCGCCAATTCTCGAGGATCTGTCGCGCGTAACCGGCGCTGAGTTCGAGATGATCGTGACCGAGAATTCCCTGTTTGGACCAACCATCACCACCGCCGGCCTCCTTGTCGGCGCTGACATACTTCGCGCGCTCGAGAATCGCACTGATCTCGACTTCGCGCTCATTCCGGCAGAGACCATCAACGACGACAGCGTTTTGCTCGACGATCACACGCTCCAGGCAGTGAGATCCAGAATTTCCTTTCCGATTTTTCCCTCGTACGATTTCATCGACGTCCTCGAAACAGAATTGAAGGCGGTGGCGGCGTGAGCGTCCCCGTAATCGCGCTCGTCGGCCGCCCGAACGTCGGCAAGTCCGCGCTGTTCAACCGCATCATCGGGGAGAACAGCGCCATCGTCAGCGAGGAAGCGGGAACGACACGCGACCGCCACTTCTCCCGCGCCGATTGGAACGGGCGCCAGTTCTGGCTCGTCGATACAGGCGGCCTTACCGACGATCCGCGCATCCCGATGGACGTGGAGATCAAGCGTCAGGTGATCCAGGCGATCTCCGAAGCGGATCTCCTGATGCTCGTCGTGGACGCGAAGGCCGGCCTCCACCCGAGTGACACGCGCGTCGTCGAGCTCCTTCGTGAAGCGCGGAAGCCGTGGGTGCTCGTCGCCAACAAGGTCGACGACCCCAGCACCACAGACTTCTACGAATTCTACGAGCTCGGCGCTGGGGATCCCATTCCCGTCTCCGCGGTGAATGGCAAGAACTCGGGTGATCTCCTCGACGCAGTGGTCGATCGCATTCCGCCGTCCATTGAAGAAGAGCCGGAAGCGCTTCGCGTCGCGGTCATCGGCAGGCCGAACGTAGGCAAGTCCTCCATCATCAACCGCCTTCTCGGCGAAGAGCGGCTTGTTGTCGCCGATTCAGCGGGCACGACGCGAGACGCGATCGATACGCCGATGTCGTACCACGGCAAGAAGCTGATCTTCGTTGACACCGCCGGCCTCCGCCGCCAGTCGAAGGTCGATGATGGAATCGAGTTCTATTCGTCGCTGCGCACCCGGCGAGCCATCGAGCGCTCGGAGATCTGCGTTCTCGTTCTCGACGCCGTCGAGGGATTGCACAACCAGGATCTCAAAATCGCCGCGCTCGCGTGGGAACAGGGGCGGGGGCTCATCGTCGTCGTCAACAAGTGGGACCTGAAGGAGAAGGAGACGATGACGTCGAAGAAGTTCCAGACCGAGTGCGAGGAGAAGGCGCCGTTCTTCAAGTTCGTTCCGTTCATCTTCACGTCCGCGCTCAGCGGTCAGCGCATCACTCGCATCCTCGACACGATCATCGAGGTAGAGGAGGAACGCGGCAAGCGCATCACAACCTCGCAAGTGAACTCAACGCTCGAGCAGTTGATCGCGCGGCGTCAGCCGCCCCAGGCGGCGGGGCGGGAAGTGAAGCTCAACTACGCGACGCAGGTGGAGGCGTCGCCGCCGACGATCGCCGTATTCGGCAACAATCCCGACATGGTTCAGGAGCACTACATCCGCTACCTGCACAATGGCTTCAGGGAAGCGTGGGGATTCACGGGAAATCCGCTCAAGGTGATAATGCGGAGTAAGCGCGGCTGATATCGCCGTGGCTGTGCCTTGCAATCGCCTACGCTGCCGGTTCGATTCCGTCGGCGTACGTGGCGGGAAAGCTCAAGGGCGTTGATCTCCGCCAGCACGGTTCGGGGAATCTCGGCGCGACCAACGTCGTGCGCGTTCTTGGCGCGAAGATCGGCGCGGCTGTGTTCGTCGTGGACGTGCTGAAGGGTTTTCTCCCCGTCTTCTTTCTCCCGCGCTACACCGATACGCTGCAGCCGAATCTTTGGGCCCTCGCGTTCGGAGTGGCGGCGATTCTCGGCCACGTGAAGCCGGTGTTCCTCCTCTGGCGAGGCGGTGGAAAGGGAGTCGCCACTGCCGCCGGCGTGTTTGCGGCTCTCGCTCCCATTCCCTCGCTCATCACGTTTGGCGTTTGGGTAACCGTGTTCTTCGTGACCCGGTACGTCAGCTTGGCCTCCATCATCGGCGCGATTGCGCTTCCCACCGCGATTTGGTATTTCAACAACGGAACGCCGCAAGCGGTGTTTGACGCCAGCATCCTGATCGCCGCGTTTGTCGTGTGGACGCACCGCGCGAACATCGGACGTCTCCGACGCGGAGAAGAGCATCGCTTTGTGAAGAAACAGGTGCAGTCCTGATGCGATGCGCTGTCGTCGGCGCTGGCGCGTGGGGGACGGCGCTCGCTGATCTTCTCCGCCGCAACGGCCACGATGTCGCACTGTGGGCATTCGAGCCCGATGTCGCCGAGTCCATCACGTCGCGCCGGGAGAACGTCCGCTTCCTGAAGGGACAAGAGCTCGCTGCCGGGATCGCCGCTTCGTGCGAACTCTCTCGCGTGGTTGACGGCGCCGAGCTCGTCGTGTTCGCGACTCCTTCCACGGTGCTGCGAAGAGTCGCCTCGGATGCCGCGAGGGACTACGCCGCCGGCGTGCCGGCCATCGTCGCGACGAAGGGCATCGAGCAGGAGAGCTGCGCGCTGATGACCGACGTGGTCGCTGCCGTGATTCCACGCGCGTCCGTCGTCGCACTGTCGGGACCGAGCTTTGCGTCAGAAGTTGTTCGATGCCAGCCGACGGCGGTGGTGCTGGCGTCCGCGGATGACACCATAGCCCGCGCCTCCCAGCGCGCTTTCAACTCTCCCTACTTCCGGACGTACACGCTTCGTGACGTGATCGGTGTCGAGCTTGGCGGAGCGCTGAAGAACGTGATGGCCGTGGCGACGGGTGTCGCCGACGGGCTTGGCCTCGGCAATAACGCGCGTGCAGCCTTGATCACGCGTGGCCTCGCCGAGATGACGAGGCTTGGAACGTCGCTCGGCGCTGAAGCATCTACATTCGCGGGTCTCGCCGGGCTCGGCGATCTCGTTCTCACCTGCACGGGGTCGCTGAGCCGGAACCGCGAGGTAGGTCTCGAGGTAGGGAAGGGCCGTCCGCTGGCGGATGTGCTGAGAGAAAGAGAAACGGTCGCGGAAGGAGTCGTTGCGGCAAGAAGCGCGCTGATGCTCGCCAAAAAACAGGGAGTGACGATGCCAATCGTGGAAGCCGTGAATCGCGTTCTATTCGATGGACAGCATCCGCGCGAAGCGATGGGAGAGCTGATGACCCGTGAGCTCCGAGGGGAGGCCGACTGATGAAACCGAACGACCCGGTGCAGGAATTCTACTCAATCGGCGATGTCTGCAATCTCACCGACCTCAAGCCCCACGTGCTTCGGTATTGGGAGAGCCAGTTCAAGTTTCTCCATCCGGCGAAGAACCGGTCCGGAAATCGCGTTTACCAGCGGAAGGAAATCGAGCTGATCATGCTGGTCAAGCAGCTCCTGTACGAAGAGAAGTTCACCATCGACGGCGCGCGTCAGAAAATCGATGACTATCGCAAGGATGGGGAGCTTCGCACGGTTGCACGGGCCGCACTTGATTCGCAGGCCGTTGTCACGCTCGAGAACGACTTGAAGGGCATACTCGCGATTCTCGAAGGAAAAGACGACCACAAGGACGCAGCTGAATGATCGAGCCGCTGGTGACAATCGTTCCCGCTTATAACGCCGCGGCGACGGCGGGGCAGATAGTGAAGGACATCAAGAGACATCTCCCGCGCACGTACGTGATCGGCGTCGATGACGGATCCACCGACGACACTCGCTCAGTTCTCAAGGCGACGTGTGACGAGGTGATCGCTTTCGACAAGAATCAGGGCAAGGGCGCCGCGCTCCGCGCCGCCTTCAAGGCGGCGATCGACAAGGGCGCCGCCGCGGTGCTCACAATCGACTCCGACGGCCAGCACGACGCAGCGTTCGCGCCGGCGATCGTCAATGCGCTCTCGCAAGCGGACATCGTCATCGGCACACGTGATCTTTCTGGCAAATCCGTTCCCCGCCATCGCCGCATCGCCAACGCCATCTCTTCCGCCGCAACGCGTGCAGTGTCGGGCGGAAAGGTGCGCGACAGCCAGTCCGGCTACCGCGCGATGAAAATCGACGTGCTGAAAAAAGTGGACGCGATCGGCGACCGCTATGAGTTCGAAACCGATTTCATCATTCGCGCCGCGCGCGCGGGATTCACGACCGTCAACGTTCCGATCTCCACCATCTACGGATCGCCGAGCTACTTCCGCGAGTTTCGCGACGCGTGGCTGGTCATCAAGGTGCTCTGGCGTCACAAGGCGGGAGTGCTCAAACGTTGAGACTCCTCTGCACCAACGACG
>JALYYD010000038.1 GCA_030946775.1 Gemmatimonadota bacterium | reverse complement strand
GATCACGGCACCGCGCTCGACATCGCCGGCAGGAACGTCGCCGACCCCTCGAGCTTTATCGCTGCTCTTCTTCTTTGCTCGGATATTGCGGATCGCGCTCGCCGAAGCGGCGGTCGCCAAGGGAGTGGAGATCGACCGCGAGCGAACCGATCCGGCGGCCCTCCATCTCCCGCACCGTAAAAATCGCGCCCCCGGCCATCACCCTGTCGCCCACGACGGGCAGCCGGCCGAGTACTCCGAAGGCGTAGCCCCCGATCGTCGTGTAGCCGTCCTCGGGAATGTCGAGACCGAAGTGCTCGTTGAGCTCGCCGATGTGCGCGCTTCCGTCAACCAGAGTCTCCCCCGCGCGCAGCTGGATCTCCGTCTCGGCGTCTTCCGGCGTGTCGTATTCATCGAGGATGTCGCCGACGATTTCCTCCAGCAGATCCTCCATCGTCACCACGCCCGCGGTTCCGCCGTACTCGTCGAGCACCACGGCGAGGTGTTCCTTCATCCGCTTGAAGTCGGACAGAACGTCCTCGACTTTGCGCGATCCGGGGATGACGTGTACCGGACGCATGATGCTGCGAAGCGCGAACTCCGTCGTGCTTCGGGCGGCGACGGCGCGCAGGAGATCCTTGGCGAGAACGACACCGAGGATGTCGTCTATCGTCTCTTCGTACACCGGATATCTGGAGATCCCGCTCTCCTCGACGATGGCCAGCGTTTCATCAAGCGTCGCGTCGATCGGCAGCGCGACGAGATCCGTTCTCGGAGTCATCACCTCGCGCGCATTCTTCTCCGAGAACTCGAAGATCCCCTGGATCATCTCGGCGTCGTGAGACTGGAGCTGCCCTTTCTCTTCGGACTGCTCGACGAGAAGGCGCAGCTCTTCCGGCGAGTGCACGCTTTCATCGGTGCCGGCCGGCTTCTCGTTGAACGCGCGCAGCACCACCCCGGATGACCTGTTGAGTATCCACGTGAACGGCGTCGTCAGCCACGCAAAAAAGAGCAGCGGGGGCGCCAGCCAGCGGGCGATGGTCTCCGGATGATTTAGCGCCGCGGCCTTGGGAGTGAGCTCGCCGAACACAACGTGCAGGTACGTGACGATGACGAGGGCGACTCCGGCGCCGAGGGTAAGGCGGAGCGGAACCTCGATGCCGATCGGCAGACGGGCGAACATGTTGCTGAACACTTCGCCGAGGGTCGCCTCGGCCACCCATCCGAGTCCGAGACTTGCGAGTGTGACGCCAAGCTGGCTCGCGGAAAGGACGCGCGAGATATTTGATGAGGCGCGCAGCGCGAACCGCGCCAGCCGGTCGCCGCTTCTCGTCATCGCTTCGAGACGCGTGCGCCTGGAACGGACGAGTGCGAACTCGGCGCCGACGAAGAACGCGTTGAGGAGCACGAGTATTACTATGGCCGACAGCCGAGCGATCACCGGCACAACTTACAACGATTCGGGCGGCTCACACCAGCGCGGCGGGTGCGATCACTCCGCCAACGCGTCCGTGAAAGGGTTGCGGACGGCGCTGGCGCTCATCGCCGGGTTGCTCGTCGTCGAGGTCGTCGGTGGTTTGTTGTCGAACTCCATCGCCCTGCTGGCGGACGCCGGCCATCTGCTGACGGATGTCGCGGCGCTCGGGCTCTCACTGTTCGTCGCCTGGTTCAGCGTCCGCCCGGAGACGCCGCGAAAGACGTACGGATATCTGAGGTGGGAGATCCTCGCCGCGCTGATCAACGGCGTGACGCTGATTCTCATCTCGGTGTGGATCGTTTACGAAGCCGTGAGCCGCTTCCGCTCGCCGGAGCCGGTCGCGGGCGGGCTGATGCTCTACGTGTCCGTCATCGGACTGGCTGTGAATATCGTCGCCGCGCGGATGCTGCACTCTTCACACAATCACAATCTCAACGCGCGCGGTGCCTACCTTCACGTCCTTGGCGACCTGCTCGCAATCGTCGGCACACTCGTCGCCGCGCTATTGATCAAGTACACCGGGTGGCTGATGGCGGACCCGATCGCCTCGATATTGACGACGCTGATAATCACCGGCGGAGCGTGGCGGCTGGTGCGCGAATCGGTGGACATCCTGCTCGAGTCCACGCCCGCCCACATCCCGCTCCACGCCGTGCGCGCGCAGCTCGAGGCGATTCCCGGAATCGAGTCGGTGCACGATCTCCACGTGTGGGCTGTGTCTCCGGCGATGGTGGCGATGAGCGCTCACGCCGTCGTCCGCGATCCGTCGCATCACCAGCATTGTCTCGAGCACATCCATTCGGCGATGCGCCTCTTCGGCGTCGAGCACGTGACGATCCAGCTCGAAGACAAGGACATGCAGCAGATGGAGCGGCACCTGCACGCTTGAATGAGAACTGCAAACTGAACGGGTACCCGATACCTGTAGCAGAGTAGCCCGGAAGCTTCAGTTCACTACGCGGTGGACTTGTCGGCGCCCCCTTCTGGAAACTGCTGTTCGATGCGCCGGTGAAGTCCGTGTGTAGTGAACCGAGCCTACTGGGCTACTGCGCCACGGGCATCAGGTACCCGTTCAGTTTGCAGTTCCCGCGCGGCGGGTTACCCCGGCGGCGCGCCGGCGAAGCCGCGGGTCGAGCCAGCTCGCGCAAAGACCGCCCAATCGGAGGCCCGACAGTACAAAAAACGCCTCAAATCTGGTATCTTGAGAGGCTATGGAAGTCAGGAATATCGCGATTATCGCGCACGTCGATCACGGCAAGACCACCCTCGTGGACAAGATGCTCCGCCAGGCGGGCGCCTTTCGCGATAATCAGGTCGTCGAAGAGCGGGTTATGGATTCGAATCCGCTCGAGCGCGAGCGGGGAATCACGATTCTCGCCAAGAACACGTCCATTCGCTGGCACGGCACCAAGATCAACGTCGTGGACACGCCGGGACACGCCGATTTCGGCGGCGAAGTGGAGCGCATTCTGAGAATGGTGGACGGCGTGCTGCTCGTCGTTGATGCATTCGACGGACCGATGCCGCAGACCCGCTTCGTGCTCAGAAAGGCGCTCGCGCTGCACCGCACGCCGATCGTGGTCATCAACAAGATCGACCGCCCAGGCGCCGATCCCCTGCGCGTGCACGATGAAGTGCTCGATCTCTTCATCGAGCTCGAGGCGACCGAAGCCCAGCTCGATGCCACGGTAGTGTACGCCTCCGCGCGCGAGGGCGTGGCGAAGATGCATATGGACGATGATGCGGTCGATCTTGGCCCCTTGTTCGACGCGATCATCAAGCACGTTCCCCGGCCGCCCAGTGACGACAAGGGATCCTTCCAGATGCTCATCTCGACGATCGACCACTCGCCTTACCTCGGGCGCCTGGGAATCGGCCGCGTCGAGCGCGGGAAGGTGAACTACGGCGACACCGTCGCGCTCCTTCCGCTCGATCCCGATCAGAAGGGACTGCGGGCAAAGGTGACGAAGCTGTTCACCTACGAGGGATTGGACAGGATCGAAGTTCAGTCGGCCCCGGCTGGCGAGATCGTCGCTCTGGCGGGACTCGAAGGAGTCGAGATCGGCCTGACCATCACCGACGTCGAGCATCCCGAGCGGCTGGAAGGAATCTCCGTCGAAGAGCCGACGATCTCCGTCGATTTCCTCGTCAACAACTCCCCCTTCGCCGGCAAGGAAGGGAAGTTCGTCACCTCCCGCCAGATTCGTGAGCGTCTCTTCAAGGAGCTCGAGCGCAACGTCGCGCTCCGCGTCGAGGACACCGAGTCCACCGACACCTGGACCGTCTCGGGCCGCGGCGAGCTGCATCTCACCATTCTGATGGAGACGATGCGCCGCGAGGGTTACGAGTTCCAGGTTTCGCGCCCGCGCGTCATCCTGCATCGCGGTGCCAACGGCGAGAGTCTCGAGCCGTACGAAGAGCTCTCCATCGACGTCCCCGAGGAGTTCCTCGGCGTCGTCATCGAAAAGCTCGGCACGCGCCGCGCCGCGATGCTGGAGATGAAAAACCCCGGCCAGGGGTTGGTCCGTCTTCTCTACAAGATTCCCGCTCGCGGATTGTTCGGGTACCGCTCGGAGTTTCTTACTGACACACGCGGCACCGGCATCATGCATCATAGGTTCCTGGAGTACGGACCGTGGGCTGGCAACCTCACCGGCCGGATGCGCGGAACGCTCGTTTCGATGGAGCCGGGCGTCATCGTCGCGTTCGCGCTTGCGAATCTCGCCGAGCGTGCTACGCTATTCGTGTCGCCGGGAGACGCGGTTTATGAAGGGATGCTGGTTGGTGAGAATTCGAGGCCGGGGGATATGGACGTGAACCCGACCAAGGAAAAGAAGCTCACCAACATGCGCAGCAAGTCCAGCGACGAGAATATCCAGCTCGAGCCGCCCCGGGAGTTGACGCTGGAAGGTGCGTTGGAGTATATCGAGGAAGACGAGCTGATCGAAATAACGCCGCAGTCAATCCGTTTGCGGAAACGTTTCCTCAGCGCGACGAATCGCAAAAGGCTGTCACGAGAGGCGAAGAAGGAGAGAGCCTCCGTCTAACCGGGAGAGGATAGGGCAATGCTCGCGAAGCTGGAGTTCACGGAAGTCGGTCGCTTTCCCGGAGACGGGGATTCGGAACCGTGGCTCGCCAAGGAGAAGGATGAGAGCGCGAAAGATGCCGATCCCGAAGACGAAGATCCGACCGACGAGATCGAGGACGAAGACGACGATCTCGACGAAGACGATCTCGATGACGACGCGGACGACGACGAGGACGATCTCGACGACGACGATCTCGACGATGATGATGACGACGATCTGGACGATCTCGACGACGAGCTGGACGACGATCTGATCGAGCTCGATGACGAGTACGACAAGGGGGAGGAGGAGGACAAGCGCCACCCCGATCATCCTCGAAAGTACGATGATTGAACGGCGGACCTAACAACTGAATGCTGGGCGCTATTCGCTAATCGCCAACTACGCTCTGCGCAAAAAACCCGGAGACGGCACGATGCCGATTCCGGGTTTCTCGTTTTTCTATCGTTCGTTCCGAAGCGTCAGCTGCGTAGGCAGCGAAAAGCTGTTCGCGAATCGCGGTCAGCTATGCACGTGTAGTGTTCCGTTGCCGTTTAATCCACGTGTAGTGTTCCGTTGCCGTTTAATCCACGTGTAGTGTTCCGTTGCCGTTTATTGCACGTGTAGTGTTCCGTTACCGTTAATGAAC
>JALYYD010000031.1 GCA_030946775.1 Gemmatimonadota bacterium | reverse complement strand
CATCTCGATGTCGACGTGCCGAGGGTCACGGTGGGCCAATCGGTCAAGGAAGGCGACGTTGTCGCCGACGCCCCGACGGCAGAGTTCAATCTCATCGACAATCGGCGGAATGATGGAGAGCGAACCGGCGCAAGCGGTGCGGGCGTGGCAGTCTCTCCGTTCGATTATTTGCGGGATGATGTGAAAGCCGCAGTTACCGCGCGCTTCGTCAATGAGGTGGTGACGCCTTTCTACGCGACGGGGAGATCGATCGGGAACGGACGGCCGTGGGAGCCGCTCCTCACCAACAAGATGCTGTTCCACAATGAGCACAAGGGAACGCTGGTCGGCGAATGGATAATGATCAGCAAGCCGTGGGCGACCGTCGACCCGCTCTACTACGACGTGATGACGATCTTCGACGTCAGCAATCCATACGGCCAATTCAAGCGCGCCGAATTCGAGGATCACGACTGGTCCGCTCCCGGAAACAAGAGAGGCAACTCCGGTTCCTGGCAGGCGGGTGACGCCCCCGGAAAAATCGCTTTTACTATGGATCACAACGGCCCGACGTATTACGGGCTGTACACCGTGGACGAATCCAGCGGGCGCGCGCGCCTCAAGCTGGAGTGGAAGGTGGGCTCGTACCCAGCGGCGATTTCCTCCAACGCAGCAGTCTATACGGAGCGCGCCGCGGTTTATCTCGGACTCGACGCGCAGACGCTCGGGATCGCGAAGTAGAGCGCGGCGCTACTCGTCCAGCGCGGTAACGGAAACGTCGGCCCCGCCATCGGACCCGTAGCGCACGTCAACCTGCCACGGCCGGCAGCAGACTTCGCAATCCTCGACATACTGCTGAACCGATCCACTCCCCGGGTCGAGCGCGATCTCCACCGGCTCGCTGCAGTAGGGGCAGACGATGATGGCATCTCGCGTTGCGCGCCCGTCACCAAGCGGAAAGTCCTCGTCCAGCCCGCCGTCGAGGTCGAGATCGTCGTCTTCGTTCATCAATGAACATAGCGGGACGCACTCGCGCGGGGATAAGATCAGCCTGTGAAACATTCACGTTTTGCCCCTGCTGGGCTTGCACTCCTGTGCGCGTGTGGTACGTCAGCGCGCTATCCGATTACATCGACCGAAGGCCCGCATCCGGTAATTGCTCCGCCGGCGCCGTCGGTGATTCCGCAGGTGAACTACGTGAAGGGCAAAGGGTGGCCCGCCGACCAGCACCCGGTCGCCGCCGACGGGATGTCGGTCAACGCGTTCGCGACCGGCCTCAATCATCCGCGCTGGATTTACGTTCTCCCCAACGGCGACGTGCTCGTCGCCGAGACGAACGCGCCGAAGCGCCCGGAAAACAATCCGGGGATCAAGGGATGGTTCACGAATTTCTTCACCAAGCGCGCGGGCGGCGCCGTGCCGAGCGCGAATCGCATCACGCTGCTCCGCGACACGAATGGGGATGGGGTCGCCGATGTGCGAAGCGTTTTTGTTTCCGGGCTGACGTCGCCGTTCGGAATGGCGCTGGTGGGAAATACTCTTTACGTCGCGAACACGGACGCGGTGGTGAAGCTCCCGTACGCGGATGGTGAGACGCAGATCGCCGCAGCGCCGGTGACGGTTGCCGCGCTCCCCGCCGGGAGATTGAACCACCACTGGACGAAGAACGTCATCGCGAGCTCCGATGGATCGAAGCTCTATGTCGCCGTCGGATCGAACAGCAATGCCGCCGAATTCGGAATCGAAAAGGAAGCGGAGCGCGCCGCCGTTTGGGAAGTCGATGCCGCAACTGGAGCGCATCGCATTTTTGCGAGCGGACTGCGCAATCCCGTCGGGATGGCGTGGGTTCGGGAAACGGGGGCGCTGTGGGTCGCCGTCAACGAGCGCGACGAGCTCGGACCCGACCTCGTGCCGGACTATATGACCGCGCTCAAGGACGGCGCGTTCTACGGATTTCCGTACAGCTACTACGGGAAGCACGTCGATAGAAGGGTGAAGCCATACAAGCCGGATCTCGTCGCCACGGCAATCGCGCCGGACTACGCACTCGGCGCGCACACCGCGTCACTCGGCCTCACGTACACCGACGGCAACGCCCTCCCATCCGGGATGCAGCACGGAATGTTCGTCGGACAGCACGGCTCGTGGAATCGAACGCCGAGAAGCGGCTACAAAGTCGTCTTCGTCCCATTCGCGAACGGCGCGCCTGCGGGCGAGCCGATCGATGTAGTCACCGGTTTCGTGAAGGACAACGGCGATGCCCTCGGCCGCCCAGTTGGTGTCGCGATTGACAAGCACGGCGCCTTGCTGATTGCGGACGACGTCGGCAACACGATTTGGCGCGTCACAGGTAACCGGTAACGCAGATGCGCGACAATTTTCTCGCTGCCGTCGCGGTCATCGCCGCGCTCGGAGTTGCCGGATTCGGGTATCGGCTTCACAACCGTTATCGCGCGGCGATCGAGTATTCCGGAATCGGGCGTCCCTATCCGATCGGCAATAGCCTCCTCGCGTTTGCCGGTCTCGCGATGATACTGCTCGGGACAATCATCGGCGGAGTGATCGCGATGGTTTTCTGGACAGGGTGAGCGACTTGATGATGGATTGGAGGACGGAGTGATTCGGAAGAATTTGATGCTGACTGCCGCGCTCCGATGAGCCGCATTCGCGCCACGACAGTTTACAGCTCCGTCGCGTTCGCGTCGGTGGCCGTTGTCGTCCTGATTCTCATCGTCCTGCAATGCCGATCCTCAGCCAATGTCGAGGCGAGCGCGGCACTTGTCGAGCGGACGATGGAGACGCAGCGAGCGCTTTCATCATTCGGAAATCGCCTCACCGACGCGGAAACCGGGCAGCGTGGCTATCTGCTCACGGGCATTCCCGGATATCTTCGTCCCTACGAGGTCGCGACACAGTCCATACCGGGCGAGCTGCAAAGACTGAAGGCTCTCGTCGGAAGCGATCCGAACCAGCTCAGCCGAGTGGCGCGACTCGATACGCTCTCGCAGGCAAAGCTCGCCGAGCTGATCCGCACAGTCAGACTCGCCAATGAGGGAAAGCGGGATTCGGCGCTGCAAGTAGTGAGGACAAACGTCGGCGACAGCCTGATGCAGTCAATCCGCGTCACCCTTGGAGCCGCGGTCCTCGCGCAGGACTCGCTCATCTCCGCCAGCGAGTCGAACCTTGCCGGGGAGTTTTCCCGACGGCGGCAGGTCTCTGCGTTTCTCGCGGTCCTTCTCGCGATAGTTGTCGGGCTCGTCGCCGTCATACTCCGGCGGATGCGGCGATATCAGAATCTCGTCACGCTTTGCGCTTGGTCGAAGGCGGTGAATTACGAGGGCGAATGGCTTAGTTTCGAGGAGTATCTGGAACGCCGATTCGGGCTGTCGGCAACGCACGGGATCTCGCCCAGCGCGCTGGAGTCCCTCGAGCGGAGCATAGATACGGCAAAGGAATAAGCGGCCTCCGTACAGGAGGCCCGATCGATGCAACTTCAACAGAAACGTTCGCGCAAGGATCCAGAGTGTCGCTCAGCTACCAGGTATCGCCGGAAAAACATCTCGTCGTCGCTGTCGCGTCCGGTCAGGTCAGCCGCGCTGACTTCGACCAAATGCGGTCGAGCATTCTCGCCGATGAGCGCATCGGCCCGGGGATGGCCCTTCTATTCGAAACCGACGGCGCCGAACCACTTCTCACCTTCACCGATCTGAATGAAATCGCCTGTCGCCTCGAGCAGGTTTTTGACAAGGGAATCGGCCGGATCGCCATCGTAGCCAGCTCGAAGTTTCTCTACTCTCTGGCAAGAACCTTCGGCGTCTTTGCCGCCAAAGAGCGGGTTAGCGTCAAGCCCTTCGAGAGAATCGAGGACGCCGAAGACTGGCTGAGCGCCGCCTAGCGGCTAGAAGCGGAACGCCTCCAGACCGGCGCGGATGGTGCGCGGCAGGCCGTTGGAGATGACGAACGGGTTCGCCGCCGTCCCTGCGCCCGAGATGTTGATCTCGTAGCGCACGTCACTGATGTTCTCGACCGAAACGAACGCGCGGAGCCCCTTCGCCAGCACCCGCTGCACGTTCGCGTCAACGAGCGTGTACTGATGCAGTCCGACTCCGCCAAGGGTCGTAGTCCGCCCCTCGTGACGCGCGATCACCGTCCATTCGCGCGCATCGGTTATCGCGCCCGCGATTGGCGCTCCAGCCTGCGCTCTCCTCACCGTTCCCTGAACGGGACGCAGATCCTTGTGCCGACGCAGGCCCGGCGAAAACTGCGGAAACAACAGCACCGATAGCCGCGAGCCGGGATGGAGCTTGGAATCATTTGAATAATCTGATTTTTGGGGATCCAGCGAACAAGAATACTACCTGGAGAACGCGGATACGCTGAACGAAGGTACGCGTCAGCCTGTTTATATTCATTCTGTGCCCACGGTCATCCCACCAGTTCCCGCGTGAACGCCGCCGCGATGAGACCGGACTCCGAGACAATTTTCCCTGGGTCGGGCGAGATGGCCCGCCGCGGGCGCGAGATGGACTGGGCTGCCACTTCGCTGGGCCCGATGAACGCTTGGCCGGCCGCGCTCCGCGTCGCCGCTCGAACAATGATCGAGTGTCCCTTCCCGATCAGTCTCTGGTGCGCCGAAGATCTGACTCTCATCTACAACGACGCGTACCGGCAGCTTCTCGGCGAGAAGCATCCGGCGTCGCTGGGAAAGCCCGGCTCCGTCGTCTGGAGCGAGATATGGGTGGAGATCGAGCCTTTATTCACGACGATACGGGACGGCGGCCCTGCTGCGTACGAGCAGAACGCGCACTTCGTGATGAACCGGAAGGGTGCCCAAGCGGACGAGGCGTGGTTCAATTTCTCGCTCAGCCCGATTCGCGAGGAGGACGGACGGATCATCGCGATAATGAACGCCGCCGCGGAGACCACGGACCACGTCCGCGCCGACGAAACCGTGCGCCAGGCAAAGGCCGCCGCCGAGCTCGCCGAGCGCCAGCTGCGCGAGGTGTTCGCGCAGGCGCCCGCGTTTTTAGCCGTGCTGCGCGGCAAGGATCACGTGTTCGAGTTTGTTAACGACGCCTATATGCAGCTCGTCGGACGCCGCGATCTGGTCGGCAGGACGGTCGTGGATGCGCTCCCCGAAATGCGGTCGCAGGGATTCGTCGAGTTGCTCGACCGCGTGTTCAACACGGGAAAACCGTATACCGGTCGCGACATCCCGGTGACACTTGCGGCCTCGCCGAACGAGCCGCCCGAGCAGCGGTTTCTGGATTTCGTTTACCAGCCAATCACCGATGCGTCCGGAGTGACCGGGGGAATCGTCGCCCACGGATCGGACGTCACCGAGGCCGTGCGCTCCCGCCGCGAGATGGAGCGGCTATGGCGCGAGAGCGAGATGGCGCGAACCGGCGCGGAAGAAAGTGAGGAGCGGTATCGCTTCCTCGCCAACGCGATACCCGTCCAGGTGTGGACGGCCACGCCTGAGGGGACGCTCGATTATGTGAGTGAGCGAACCGCCACGTACTTCGGGAAGAGTCCCCAGGAAGTGATCGGCGACCAATGGCTCTCCGTTCTTCACCCCGACGACCTGCAGCGCACGATGGACACCTGGCTCCGCTGCCTTGGCACGGGCGAGCCGTATCAAATCGAGTTCCGACTCAAGAGTGCGGACAACACCTATCGTTGGCACCTCGGGCGGGCGACAGCGCAGCGCGACGAAGCGGGAACCGTGATCCGCTGGTTCGGCTCGAACACCGACATCGAAGACGGAAAGCGCGCCGAAGCGGAGCTGCAGCGCCTGACCAACGACGCGATGGAAGCGAGCCGCGCGAAGAGCGATTTCCTCGCCGCGATGAGCCACGAGCTTCGAACTCCGCTTAATGCCATCGGCGGATATGCGCAGCTGATCGAGATGGGGGTCCGCGGACCTATCACCGAGGAACAGCGCGCCGATTTGCTGCGCATTCAGCGCAGCAAGAACCATCTCGACTCCCTCGTCAGCGACGTCCTCAACTTCGCCAAGGCGGGGCGGGGCGAATCGACTTCCGCCTCGGCGACGTGGACGTGCAGAAGATGCTCGACTCGGTGCTGGAAATGGTCGCTCCGCAGATGATCGAGAAGAAGCTGGATCTCGCCCCGTACCTCCCGGCGACGAATCTTTTCGTCGTCGCCGACGACGACAAGATGCGGCAGATCCTCCTCAACCTGTTCGCCAACGCGCTCAAGTTCACTCCCGCCGGGGGAGTCATCTCGGTGTTGATCGACCCCCGCGAATCACAGGTGGCTATCGGTGTCGGCGACACCGGCATCGGCATCCCGGGCGACCAGCTGGAGAAAATTTTCGAGCCTTTCGTGCAGGCGAAGAGCGCATTGAAACCGGGCGATCAAGGCGTCGGCCTTGGCCTGGCGATCAGCAGGCAGCTGGCGCGGGCGATGAACGGCGATCTTACCGTCGTGAGCGAGACAGGAAAGGGATCGATCTTTACACTCACCCTTCCGCGAAGAAACAAGTAGCCCCGGCGCGGAGAAAGAAATGGCTGGTTAGCCGGGCGTGATGGTGGAATTTATCACCCCCAAGCCACCATCGGTGACATCGCGCAGAAAGCGCGCTAGCGCATCCCGAACGGCATCCGCGGCATCCCCGGGAACTGCGGGCCGCGCCCACCCTGCGACATCTTCTTCATCATTTTCTGCATCTCGCGAAACTGATCCAGCAGACGGTTCACGTCGCTGATCGGGCGCCCGCATCCCTTCGCGATCCGCGCGCGGCGTGATCCATTGATGAGCGAAGGATCCTTCCGCTCCGCCGGCGTCATCGACAGCACGATCGCCTCGACGTGCTTCATCCGCTTCGGATCGGCCTTCATCTGCTTGATCGCCTGCGTGTTCACGCCGGGCAGCATCTTCAATACTCCCTCGAGCGGTCCCATCTTCTCGATCTGCCGCATGCTCGTCAGAAAGTCGTTGAGATCCATCCCCTCCTTCCGAACTTTCTTCTCCAGCTTCTTCGCTTCCGCCTGGTCGAACGCGCTCTGCGCCTTCTCGACCAGCGTGACGATGTCGCCCATCTGAAGGATCCGCCCCGCCATTCTGTCGGGATGGAATTCCTCGAGCGCGTCGGGCTTCTCTCCGACACCGATGTATTTGATCGGCTTCTTGGTGACTCCGTAAATCGAAAGCGCCGCACCGCCGCGCGCGTCGCCGTCCATCTTCGTCAGAATCACGCCGGTGATGTTGAGGGCCTTGTCGAATCCTTCGGCGATCCTCACCGCGTCCTGTCCCGTCATTCCGTCGGCGACGAGCAGGATTTCTGTAGGACGAAGCGCATCCTTGAGACGGGACAGCTCGTTCATCATGTCTTCGTCTATCTGCAGCCGGCCCGCCGTATCGATGATCACGACCCGGTCGCGCGCGTGCACGCTCGCGTCCACACCTGCGCGCGCGATCTTCACGACGTCGTTCGTCGTACGGTCGGAGTACACCGGCACATCGAGCTGCTTCCCGAGTGTTTCGAGCTGATCGATTGCCGCGGGTCGGTACACGTCGGCGGCGACGAGGCGCGTCGGGCGCCCTTCCGCCTTGAGCTTCCGCGCCAGCTTCGCAGCCGTCGTCGTCTTACCCGAACCCTGCAGACCGACCATCATCACCACAGTCGGCGGAAGCGTGCTCATCTTCAGCGGCGCGAGCCGCTCGCCCAGCATCGAGGCCAGCTCCTCGTGGACGATCTTCACCAGCTGTTGCGCCGGCGATACGGTGCCGAGCTTCCCGACAGTGACGGCCTTTGCCTCAACACGCTCGAGGAATTCACGCGTCAGCGCAAAGTTCACGTCCGCTTCGAGCAGCACGCGGCGGACTTCGCGCAGCCCTTCCTTGATGTCGGACTCGCTCAGCGTTCCGCGCCCGCGGAGACGCGCGAAGGTCGCTTCGAGTTTTTCGCTCAGATCTTCGAACATTCCACGGAACATAGGCGGCAGGTACGATTGAATCAACCAATCCCCGCTCGCGTTCTCTGGCCGCTGCTTCGCCCGTTAGGTAACTTTTTCCGACTCCCCTTCACAGGAATGCCTTGCAGCAGGAATTGAAATCCGCCCTCTCGTCACGCTACCGCCTGGAACGTGAGTTGGGCCGGGGTGGAATGGCCACCGTCTATCTGGCGGAGGATCTTCGCCACGAGCGGCGCGTAGCCGTCAAAGTGCTTCACCCGGAGCTGAGCTCCGCGTTGGGGCCGGATCGGTTTTCGCGCGAGATCAAGCTCGCCGCGCGCCTCAACCACCCGCACATAGTCCCACTGTACGATTCGGGAGAAGCAGCCGGCTTTCTTTTTTACGTCATGCCGGTGGTCGAAGGCGAATCTCTCCGCGACCGTCTCCTCCGCGACGGGCAGATCCCTCCGGCCGAAGCTCTCCATTTCGTTCGCGGCATCGCGTCCGCTCTCGATTACGCGCACCGGCAGAACATCGTGCACCGCGACATCAAGCCCGAAAACGTGATGTTGCAGGAGGGCGAGGCGATGGTGACGGATTTCGGAATCGCGAAAGCGCTCAGCCTTGCCGCCGAAGATACGCTTACACAAACGGGGCTCGTCGTCGGCACCCCGGCGTATGTGAGCCCGGAGCAGGCGGCGGGCGAATCAAAGCTTGACGGCAGAACCGATCAGTACAGCCTGGCCTGCGTGCTTTTCGAGATGCTCTCCGGTCGCAAACCTTTCATTGGCCCGTCTGCGCAGGCAGTCTTGAGCAAACGGTTCACCGACCCGGTTCCCTCTATTCGCTCCGTCTTTTCGACGGCGACGGACGAGGTCGAGGTTGCGCTGGACAGAGCGCTGGCCAAGAACGCCAGCGACCGGTTCTCAACTACGATGGATTTTGCGCGGGCGCTCGTTACGACTCACCTGTCCACTCCCGATGGCAGCGCCCAATCGATCGGGCGTTCCATCGCTGTTCTCCCGTTCAGAAATATGAGCACCGATCCGGGAGACGAGTTCTTCGCCGACGGCATCGCCGAGGAGATCATCAACGCGCTCTCGAAGATCAAGGCGCTCAAGGTCTCGTCGCGCACGTCTTCCTTCACGTTTAAGGGAAAGAACGAAGACGTGAGAGAGATCGGCCGGCGGCTCCAGGTGGCAACTGTTCTCGAGGGTAGTGTCCGCCGCGCCGGGAAAAAACTGCGGCTGACCGCACAGCTGGTGAATGCCGCCGACAATTCGCAGCTGTGGGCCGACCGCTACGACCGCGAGCTCGAGGACGTCTTCCTCATTCAGGACGAAATCGCCCAGAGCATCGTCGACGCTCTCCGCGTCGTTCTTACAGAAGACGAAAAGAAAGCCATCGAGCAGGTTCCGACCGCCAACGTCGAAGCATACGAGTTCTATTTGCGAGGACGGCAGTATTTCCACCAGCACCGGCGGAAGAGCCACGAGTTCGCGCGCCAGATGTTCGAGCAGTCCATCGCTCTCGATCCCGGCTACGCCCTTGCACACGCCGGCATCGCGGACAGCTGCGCGTTTCTGTATCAGTATTTCGACGCCAGCGCCGCAAACCTCGCCCGCGCGGAAGCGGCAAGCCGCCGTGCCGTCGAGCTGGCTCCCAATCTCGCCGAAGCCCACGCGTCGCGCGGGCTGGTGCTTTCCCTGCGCAGCGGCTTCGACGAGGCCGAGAAGGAATTTCAGATCGCGATGCGCCTCGATCCCAAATCATTCGAGGCCGTGTACTTCTACGCTCGCGCGTGCGTTGCCCAAGGAAAGCCGGAAGAAGCGGCCAAGTGGTACGAGCACGCCGTCGCCATTCGGCCGGATGATTTTGCGACTCTCGCCCTCCTCGCCACCACGTACGCCGGACTCGGCCGGAGCGAGGAGGTAATTCGCATCTCGCGGCGCGCGTACGACGCGGCGCGAAAGCACCTCGAGCTCAACCCGGACAATCCCCGCGCGCTCTATATGGGGGCGATCTGTCTTACCAGCCTGGGTGAATCTGAGAAGGCACGCGAGTGGAATCGTCGCGCGATGGCGATGGAGCCAGATGATCCGTCTGTTCTCTACAACATCGCCTGCGCTTTCGCGCTCGAGCACCAGAATTCCGAAGCGATCGAAGCGCTAAACAAAGCGATCGATCACGGATTCGGACACTGGAGCTGGATAGACAACGATCCCGATTTTAACTCGGTAAGGGCAATGCCTGAGTTCAAGGCAATCCTTGCCAGGCGCCCGAAGGCGGAATCGGCCGCAGCCGGCTGAGCGCACCGGTACCCGTCAACAGCGACCCGGCCGATCACCGGCTCCAGGCGACAGCGAATCCGCCTCGCGCCGGAACGAGCGACGTTGGCAGAAACCACTTTTCGAACACGTTGCCCGAATAGCGGCGGTTGAACCTGTCTACCAATACCGCTGACGCGATTCCTAGCCCCCCGCCCGCGACCACGTCGCTCAGCCAGTGCTCATTCTTGTACAACCGGGAGAACGCCACCGCCGACGCGAGCGAGTACGCCACCGGCGTCACAACCCGCGCGTGGCCCGGCCAGTCGCGATCGATCCCCAGCGAAAGCGCGGTCGCCGCCGCAAATGAGACCGTGGTCTCTGTCGATGGCAATGAAGCGTAGTGATCGTCGGAGAATCCCTTTCCAGCACGGAAAAGGTGGGAATCGTTCGGCGAATATTTCGGACGCGCTCGGCCGATCTCGCTCTTCACCATCTCCGAAATTAACCCTCCCAGTACGACCGACTCGCCCGTGTGCATTCCGAGCGCAGCAGTTCGGCGGGAATGTGACGCGAGCCCGGCGAAGTACAGACCGGCGCTGATGATCACACTCCCCGGATCGCCAAGCCCGCCGGTCAGGTTGGAGATTCCCTTGAGAGCGCCATTGCTCTGCGCCGTCGGCCTCTGAAGTGATCGCTGAACGCTCCTGTCCGCGCTCATTGCCGCTGCGATAGCGGCGCCGAGCCCGGCCGCGAAAAAGAGATCGCGCCCCCTGACCAGCGATGGGCCGCGCTGCACAACAGCGCTCGCTGTGTCCGACGCGGCGAGGGACTGCGCCGCGACTGTCGAGACCGGCGAAACGCCAACGATCAGAGCTGCGCCAAGCTTGAACAAATTCATCGATTGGTTCCGGTAATTGAGGTCTTTGGCTCGCCGCGAAAGATATTTCATTGCGCTCCGCACCGGCGTAGCTTTCGCAGTAGGAAGAGGCAGCGCTTTTCACTAGACCAAGCCGAGGCCGATGACGACTTCCCAGCGAAAAGACGAAATCCTCAAATCCGACCTGCCGCCCGCGCTCCCGCTGATGGCGCTTCGCTCGACCATCGTCTATCCGCTCGGCACCATCGCCGTGCAGATGGGCGCCCCCGAGAATCTGTCACTACTCCGCGCCCACCCCGAGCCGGGGCTGATCGTCGCCCTCGTCGTCGCCGCCGGCGACCACGATGACGGTCTCGACGTCGAGCGCTTCGTCGGGCGCGTCGGCGTCGCCGCCCGCGTCCACGAGCGAATCAATCTGCCCGGCGACACCGTTCAGATCACTCTTCAGGGGCTCCGCCGCATCATCATCGAGGGCGTCTCGCAGAGCGATCCATTCCCGGTCGTGCGGGTGAAGGCGGCGAAGGAAGTCGCGCCGGAATCCGCCGAGGGGGACGAGCTCGTCAGCAAAATCGTCGCCGGCGCCGAGACTCTCGTCGAGCTGATCGACCGCATCCCGGACGAAGTGCCTGCGATCCTGAAGATGAACGTCTCCGATCCCGGCCGCTTCGCCGACCTCGCGGCCACGAATCTCAATCTCAAGATCTCCGACCGCGACGAAATCCTGCAGCGCCTCAACATCGGCCAGCGCCTCAAATTTCTCCTCGGCCGAGTCGAGCGCGAGATGGCCCGCGCCCGCGTCGCCGAGGACGTGAAGAAACAGACCGAGATCAAGATCGAGGAGCACCAGCGCGAGTTCTATCTCCGCCAGCAGCTCCGCGCGATTCAATCGGAGCTCGGCGAGACCGACCCGGGCGAGCGCGAATCGTCGGAGATGGCGCGCAAGATCGAGGAGCTGAATCTCCCCGAGAAAGCGGCCGTCGAAGCGAAGCGCGAGCTCGAGCGAATGAAGATGCTCTCCCCGGCGTCGAGCGAATACCAGGTCATTCGCACCTATCTCGACTGGGTCATCTCACTGCCCTGGCACAAGCGCTCCGCCGCCGAGATGTCGACTAAGGACATCGATCTGGTGAAGGTCGAAGAGTCTCTCGACGGCCGGCACTATGGATTGAAGGAAGCGAAGGAGCGCATCATCGAGTACCTCGCCGTGAAAAAGCTGCGCGGCGGTGACCCGCACGGACCGATCCTCTGCTTCGTTGGCCCTCCGGGAACCGGCAAGACCTCGCTCGGTGAAGCGATCGCCAACGCGATCGGTCGCGCGTTCTATCGCATTTCAGTCGGCGGCGTGCGCGATGAAGCGGAGATCCGCGGCCACCGCCGCACATACGTCGGCGCGATGCCGGGGCTCATCATTCAGGCCCTGCGCCGCGTGCAGGTCCGCGACGCGGTGCTGATGATCGACGAGATCGACAAGATGACATCGGGAGCGTCGGGTGATCCGACCGCGGCTATGCTCGAGGTTCTCGATCCGTCGCAGAATTCGTCGTTCGTGGATCATTACCTCAATCTGCCATTCGATCTCTCCGGCATTCTCTTCATTTGCACGGCGAATAACCTCTTTGATATTCCCGCCCCGCTGCGCGACCGGATGGAGATCATCCGCGTGCTCGGCTACACGGTCGAGGAGAAAGTCGAGATCGCCTGGAGATATCTGCTGCCGCGCCTGCTGGAAGAACACGGCATTACGGACAAGGACATCCAGTTCACCGACGAAGCGTTCTGCTACATCGCAAACAGATACTCGCGTGAGGCGGGACTCAGAAACTTCGAGCGCAACCTCGCCGCGCTGATGCGGAAGCGCGCGCGCAAGAAGGCCGAAGGCGAAGAAGGCGCGTGGGTCGTGGACAACACGCTCATCGAGGAGACGCTCGGCAATCCGACTTACGCCGTGGAAGAGGCGGAGAAGGAACCGGAGATCGGAACCGTCACCGGGCTCGCGTGGACCAACACCGGCGGCGATCTGATGGTCATCGAAGCGCTGCGAATGCCCGGCAACGGCCGCCTTATCGTCACCGGACAGCTCGGCGACGTGATGCGCGAATCAATCGACGCCGCGCACTCGTACGTCCGATCGCGTGCGGCATCGCTCGGCATTGACGACAAGGAATTCAAGGAGAGCGACATCCACATTCACTTTCCGGCCGGCGCGATACCGAAAGACGGCCCCAGCGCTGGAGCGGCCGTAACGCTCGCAATCGCCAGCGTGCTGAGCAGACGTCCGGTGCGGCGCGACCTCGCACTCACCGGTGAGATGACCCTGCGGGGAAAGGTGCTCGAGATCGGCGGAGTGAAGGAGAAGGTGATGGCCGCCTATCGTGCCGGCCTCCGCCAGGTGATAATGCCGAAGGCGAACGAGAAAGATCTCCGCGGAATCCCCCAGGAGATGATTCACGGAATGACCTTCACATTCGTTTCGACGATGGACGAAGTGTTCCATCTCGCGCTCCTCCCGAAGCCTTCGCTCTCTCTCGCCGATTCGCCCGAGCGCGAGATGATTCCACGCGTCAATGCCGTCGGCGATTCGTCGGCGGCGGCGATCCACAAGCAGCAGGCCGGGGACGGCGCGACGCCATAGTGGACCCAAACAACAGCTGGATACAGTTCGCGATTCACGTTTTCGTCGGAACCGCGGCCGGGGGACTCTCCGACACCGTCGCCATCTATTTGCTCTTCAACCCGAAGCAGAAACGATTCGGATTCCAGGGCGCGATCCCGAAAAATCAGGCGCGCCTCGCGAAGAGCCTCGGCAAGACGGTCGGAGAAAAGCTAGTCACCCCGGGCGATCTCCAAAGCGAGCTCGCCCGCCCCGAGCTGCAGCAGGCGTTCGAGGCGCGCCTCACCGAGCTGATCGGCGACATCATCGGCTCGAAGGAGCCGCTGATCGACAAAGTGCCGCCCGCTGTCGTGACCGCACTCGAGGGCGCGCTCACATCATATCTGCCCGACGCGATGGCGAAGCTCGGGCATTTCCTCGGCCAGCCGACCACGCGCGCCAAGCTGCGCAGCGCCCTGCACGGATTGTTCGACCGCTTCGTCAACGATCTCAAGTTTCACGAGCGAATTTTCGCCAAGCTGATGATGACCGAGAACAAGATGGAGACCGTGCTCGACACCATCGAGACCGACGGCGTAGAGCAGCTCGTCGCCCTCCTCGACGAGCCCGCGATCCGCGACGAGATCTCGAATACGATTCACGACGCGATCCTCACATATCTTCAGAAGCCGATCGCCGACATAATCGGCAACGTCGCCCTCACCAAGGGCCCCGATGCTCCCGCCCGCTTGGCTCACGCCATGACACCGGTCATCTGGGAATGGATACACGCACAGCTCCCCAAC
>JALYYD010000006.1 GCA_030946775.1 Gemmatimonadota bacterium | reverse complement strand
GCTGCCCGTCAGGCGGCCAAGGATTTCAAGGCTGATGGGTTCGACGTCTACCTTCGCCCCTCGGATGCGTTCAGCACGCTTGGCTGGTTCAACGATCCGCTGCTCAACACTTCCCTCCGGCGGGACTCCATCGATCTCGCCAATACCGTTATTCACGAGCTGACTCACAACACGTACTACGCTTCCGGCCAGGCGGCGTTCAACGAATCGTTCGCGATGTTCGTTGGCGCACGGGGCGCGGCGGCATTTTTCCGGTCGCGCGGATCGGACTCGAGCGCCAAGCTGCTCGAAGCGCGATGGGATGATGACAAGCTCCTCGCCGGCTTCTGGGCGAGAGTCATCCGGTCGCTCGACTCGGCGTACAAGGCGCACCCGGGCGACAAGGCTTGGCGAATAGCAGTACGCGACACGGTGTACGCGCGGACGCGAGCGATGCTGGTGGGCGAGATCGCGCCGCAGCTGCGCACGATCAGTCCGCTCTACGCGCAGCGCACGCCGCTAGACAACGCGTCACTCCTGGCGCGGCGTGTTTATGCGAGCGACCTGCAGCTGTTCGACGACGTGTACGAGAAAGAGGGAAGAAATCTGCGGCACACGATCGGGCGGGTGATCGGGTTGGCAAAGGCGAGGCCGGAGGATCCGTTCGGAGTGATACGGGGGTGGGTGCGGGAGCACTAACGGCAACTGCATACGGCAACTGCAAACTGCAACTGAACGCGTGCCCAGTGCTCAGCTAGACAGCTGGGCGCTCGCAGTAACGGCGATGTTGACTTGTCGTCGTTCTGTTGTCCGGCGCACGCGCTGGGAAGTCACCGAGTAGTTGACTGACCAGCTAAGAGCTGATCAGCTGGGCACTGGGCACGTGTTCAGTTGCCGTCAGGCCGTACCGCCAAACTTTGTCCTCAGCAACGCCCTCAAGTCCAGCACCTGCCCCGCCGGCGGCGCGGTGTCGGCATTTACCGCCGGTGAATCATCCGACTGCAGTGCCACGCGCTGCATTTTTTCGCGGACTCCCTTGTCGATGAAGCGCGACAGCTGGTCGAGAGAATAGTCGGAGCCGCGCCGAGAGGAGTACGCGTTGAGGGGGTAGGTCACGAGCAGGTGGTTTCGCGCGCGCGTCAGCGCGACGTACATCAGCCGCCGCTCCTCCTCGGTTTCTTCGTCGCTGCCAAGGCACCGCGACGAGGGGAACCAGCCATCCACCGCCCAGATCAGAACGACTGCATCCCATTCCTTGCCCTTCGACGAGTGCGCAGTGCTGAGGATGAGGGTGTCCTCATCTTCCTTGCTACCGCCGGAGAGGTCCTGGGTCGCCTGCGGCGGCTCAAGTGCCAGCGCGGAGAGAAAGGTCGCGCGATCGGGGTATCCGGATGCGATTACCTGGAGCTGGTCGAGATCGGCGAGACGCGGCTCGGGTTTGTCGTAACGCTCGCGAAGGATGTCGTCGTACAGGCGGCGAACATTCGCGATCTCCAGCGCAACTTGCGCGTCCTCCGAAGTTTTCCCGGAACGGAGCAGCTCGAGGAGCGCGACGAGCGCGGTGTGAGCGGGCTTCGCGCGCGGAGGCGGAGTGAATCGTCCGAACGCACCCGACTCCCACGCCAGACCAATCATCGAGTCGATTGCCGCGCGCGCGGTGGCGTCGCCGATTCCCGGGAGGAGAAGGAGCAGGCGGTACCAGCTCACTTCGTCGCGCGGGTTTTCCAGAATGCGCAGGAACGCGAGCACGTCTTTCACGTGCGCCGCCTCGAGGAACTTGATCCCGCCCCATTTCTCGAACGGGATCTTTCTGTTCGTCAGCTCGATTTCGAGATCCGCCGACATATATCCGGCGCGGAAGAGAACCGCGATCTCGCGAAGCGGCGTTCCCTCCTCGTGAAGCTCGAGGATCCTGTCCACTACGAAGCGCGTCTGCTGCTGCTCGTCCCGCGCGCAAACGAGCCAGGGCTGCTCGCCGCCCTCACGCTCGGTGCGAAGGTTCTTCGTGAATCTCTCCGCGGCCCGGGAAATGAGAGTGTTCGTTACCTCGAGAATCGGCTTCGTCGAGCGATAGTTCTGCTCCAGCGTGACAGTCGTCGCGCCGGAAAACTGCTTCGGGAAGTCGAGGATGTTGCGGAAGTTCGCGCCGCGGAACGAGTAGATGCTCTGCGCGTCGTCGCCGACGACAGTGATGTTGCTGTGTCGAACGCACATTCCCTTGAGGATGCGCGCCTGCAGCGTGTTGGTGTCCTGGTACTCGTCCACCAGAATGTGATCGTACAATCCGCCTATCCTGTCGCGCAGCTCCGGCGAAGCTTCGAGCATCAGTGCCCAGAAGAGCAGGAGGTCGTCGTAGTCAACGAGATTTCTCTCCTGTTTTCGCTTCGTATAGTCGGCGAAAATCTTTCCGAAATCCTCGAGGTACTCGATGAACTGGGCGTAGTCATCACGCACGATCGACTCGACGGTGAAGCCGGTGTTTATGTGGCGCGAGTACACATACTGCAGCGTTTCCTTTTTCGGAAAACGCTTACCCTTCGATGCGTAACCGAGTTGCGCGCGCGAAAGCTGCATCAGGTCGGTGGAGTCGCCCTGATCCATAATCGTGAAATCCTTCGGGAGACCGGCCGAGGGACCGTACTTTCGAAGCAGGCGATGGGCAGTGGCGTGGAACGTTCCCCCGTGCACGCGGCGGCTGTTCCCGCCGACGAGCCGTTCCGCGCGGGCGAGCATCTCCTGCGAAGCGCGGCGGGTGAAGGTGAGGAGGAGGATTCTGTCAGCCGCGACTCCGCGATCGATCAAATGCGCGACGCGGTAAACGAGAGTGCGCGTCTTGCCGGTTCCCGCGCCGGCGATGATGAGCAGCGGACCATCTCCGTGTGTCGCTGCCTTCGCCTGCTCCGCGTTCAGCTCGGCGGCGAAGTCGCGCGTTTGTCCGGGCTCGACGTTTCTGTCGCGCGCCGGGTAGATGATAGTTTCGGTCACGCCGCGCCGGAGAAGAGCTCGCTCGGAGCCGTCTCCACGGGAGCGAGATCGAATAGCAACGCCAGCTTGCGCGCGAAAACCGTCGCCGCGCGATCCACGCTGATTTCCTTGCCGGTTTCCTTCTCGATTGATGTCATCACTACACCGTCGATACCGCACGGAACGATGAAGTCGAAATATGAAAGATCGGTGCCGACGTTGAGCGCCATGCCGTGCCACGTCACCCAGTCGCGGGCGTGAACACCGATGGACGCGATTTTCCTTCCGCCCGTCCACACGCCGGTGAATCCAGTGCTGCGCTCGGCGCTGACGCCGAACTCCGAGAGCGTATTGATGATCGCCTGCTCGAGCTGGCGCAGATACCAGTGCAGGTCCTGCTTGTGCCGCTTGAGGTCGATGATCGGATACCCGACCAGCTGGCCGGGACCGTGAAAAGTCACGTCGCCGCCGCGCTCGACTTCGAACAGGTCGACACCGCGCGAGGCGAGATACTCCTTCGAAGTGATGAGATTCTTTCCCTTCGTCGAGCGGCCGAGCGTGACGACCGGCTCGTGCTCGAGAAGGAGAAGCACGTCCTGGCCGATCTCGCCGGTGATACGAGCGGCGGCGATGCGCCGCTGCAGGTCGAGGATCTCCGCGTACGGTGTTACGCCCTGTCTGACAACCCAGAGCTCACGCTCGGACAAGGATCCTCCCGCTCATCACGCGTGAATCATCCGTCCCATCGAATCCAGCGCCGCTTCGGCGATGGCCTCAGAGAGCGTCGGATGGGCGTGAATAGCGAGATCGACTTCCTCGACGGTGAACTCGTTCTCTCTCGCGACGGCTAGCTCGTGGATCAGCTCGGTGGCGTGCGCTCCGATGATGTGGGCGCCGAGGATCTCGCCGTACTTGGCGTCGCGGATGATCTTCACGAATCCCTCTGTCTCGCCGGAAGTACGGGCGCGGCCGTTGGCGGAGAAGTTGTACCGTCCGACCTTGTAGTCGAGCTTCTTGTCTTTGCACTGCTGCTCGGTGAGTCCGATGGACGCAACCTCCGGGTGACAGTAGGTGGCGTTCGGAATATTTCCATAATTCACCGGGTGGACGTGCTTTTGTCCGGCGAGATATTCGGCGAGGACGACGCCTTCGCGCGAGCCCTTGTGCGCGAGCATTGGCGGGCCGGCGACGTCGCCGATGGCGTAGATACCTTTTACAGTCGTTTCCATCTTCGGCGTGATCTTGATGAAGCCGCGCTCGTCTACCGTGACGCCCGCTTCCTTGAGGCCGAGGTCTTCGACGTTGGGAGCGCGGCCGGCGGCAACGAGAACCTTCTCGACTTCGAGGGCCTTTTTCGCGCCAGCCGCTTCGACGTTCATTTTCACCGAGCTCTTTCCGACCTGAACGTCGCTGATCTTCGCGCCTGTCAGCACCTCGATGTTTCTCTTCTTAAAGCTCTTGGCCAGCTCGGCGCTGCAGTCGGCGTCTTCGAGCGGAAGAATGACGGGGGCGATATCAATGAGCGTCACCTGGGTTCCGAAAGCGGCGAAGACGTCGGCGAATTCGCATCCGACCGCTCCAGCTCCGACGATGGCCATCGTCTTCGGGGCCTTCTCGAGGATGAGTGCTTCGTCGGACGAGATGACGGTCGTCTTGTTCAGCTCGAAGCCGGCCTTCGGAAGGCCGCGAACGCGCGAGCCGGTGGAAATGACGATCGCCTTTTTTGCGTCGTGTTTCTCTTCCTTTCCGTCGGCGCCTTTCACCGTGACGGCGTTCTTCCCATTGAGCTTCGCAGTGCCTTTGATGTACGTGATCTTGTTCTTCTTGAGGAGGAACTCGACACCCTTGGAATTTTGCGTGCTGACGGCGCGAGATCGCTTCATCGCTACGCCGTAATCCAGCTTCACGTCACCCGCAGTTACGCCGAAGTCGGCGGAGTGGGTGAGCTTGGTGGCGATGGCGGCGGATTCAAGAAGCGCCTTGGCGGGAATGCATCCCCAGATGACGCACGTTCCGCCGAGAGCTTCGCGCTCGATGACGGCAACGGACATTCCGAGCTGAGCGGAGCGAATGGCACCGACATAACCGGCGGGACCGCCGCCGATGAAGATCACGTCAAACGTGGCCATAGAAATCCCGATGTGATGTGTTCAAGACTGTAGAGAAAGATAATCGCCCGAGCTAGTGGCGACTCAGGTGGACCAAAAGGTCGTGTAGAAAAGGATGTCGTGGTAAACGCCGGTGAGGTAACCAATAGCGAGGGCGAGGAGGAACGCGCGCACTACGAGGAGTGGGCCGTGTAATTCGTAGGCGCGGCGTGCTCCCCTATAGATGTATGTGGTAACCGCACTCACCACTGCGAGGGTGATCGTGAGCTCGCTGTCCAACAAGCGCAGAACTCCAGCGCCGGCGCTGTGGCGCATAAGGGCGGTAATCACGGCAACAACCCAGAAGACCGCGAGCAGGCCAATAAAAAGGACCAGCAGGTAGGTGTAGACG
>JALYYD010000324.1 GCA_030946775.1 Gemmatimonadota bacterium | reverse complement strand
TTCACGATCGAAGAATTCGGATACAGCCGTCAGGAAATCCTGAACATGGTTGACACTACCAAGACAAGGCCGCCCCAATGATGCTCACTCGGCCGGTTGCCGCTCTCATTTCACTTTCGCTCGCCGCTCCGTCGGCCGTTGCCAACGTGCGGTCGGTGAGTGTCGTTCCTGCCTCAAATCGCGCCGAAGTCGTCGTCGGCGTCGATGCGGCGGTTGAAGTTCAGGATTTCACTCTCGACTCGCCGGCGCGGGTCGTGGTCGACCTCAAGGGCGCGACGCTCGACATGCCCGGTAGCTCTTATGATAGAATCTCGCGCGGCGGCGTCACCAACGTCCGATTCTCGCAGTTCCGGAACAATGTCGTCCGCATCGTCATCGAGCTCGACGCCGTACATCCATATGAGGTACGACGCGATGCCAACGAGGTTCGGATAGCGATCACCGGTGGCGGATCACAGTTTGCCGCGTGGCGCTCGGGCACGACTGCGGCGCGCGACGCGGCGATGGCGACTTCGGAAGCAACTGCCGGCTCGCTTGGAAGCACCTCCGATCCCGTTCCGAGCCGGCTCTCTCTGGTTCAGCAGCCGTCGCAGCAGCCGTCCATCACCGTGAACTTCCAGGACACGGACATTCGCGACGTCATCGCGTCGTTCGCGACCTTTGCCGGCCGCACGATTGTTGTGGGAAAGGACGTCACGGGTACGGTCACCGCCGAGATTAGAAATCAGCCGTGGGACATCGCATTGCGGGCGATTCTCCAGGGTCAGGGGCTTGCAGCGTCGGAAGATCCCTCGTCGGGGATCATCACCGTAGACAGCTACAGGAACATCGCCACGCGGCAGTCGTCGGAGCCGCTCGTCACGCAGATGATTTCGATCAACTACGCGAACGCGGGCTCGCTCGTCGGCACGGTGAAGTCGCTGCTTCAAAAGGATTGCCTTCAGAACACGTCGGTTCCGGAGAGCGGACCGGCGGCGAACCAAAGCACCAGTTGCGTTGCGCGCGGCGCCGTTGCGGCGGACAGCGCGACGAACACGCTCATCATCACCGAGACCGCGACGCGGCTTGCCGACGTGCTCGGTTTTGTGCGCAATCTCGATGTCCGCCCCCCGCAGGTCGGCATCAAGGCGAAGATCATCTTCGTAAACCGGACGAACATCGAGGACATCGGTCTTTCATATGACCTCGGCACCGGTACCGACCAGTTCTTCAGCCAGCTGGTGAAGCGGACCGACCCGAGCACGCGCGGACCCGTAGACACCAACGGCGATGGCGTGCCCGACGCGCTCGGCGGCGGACAGCCGTTCAACGGCGACAGGATTCTCCTCGGGGGCAACGCGCTGTCGGCAATCGCGAACGCGAATTCACGCGTCACGAACCCGGCCCTGAGCGTCGTATTCTCGACGACGCTTGGAAAGTTCCAGCTCACCAGCTTCCTCGACGCGCTGCAGGAAGTACGTCTTGCCGATCTGCAGGCAGAGCCGAGCGTCGTCACGCTCGACAATCGCGCGGCGTCGATTCTCGTCGGCCAGGAAATACCGATCCGTGTGCTCGACGCCAGCACAGCCAATACCGGCGGCGCGACAACCGCGAACCAGGTGCCTCGCGCGACAGTGCAGCTGAAAGAAGTCGGAATCATTCTCACCGTCACGCCGCACATCACCAACAACAGGATGATCCGGCTCGAGATTCACGCCGAGAATTCCGACGCGCAGCTGGCGTCGTCGGACGTCGGCTTCATCTTTGGCAAGCAGCGCGGCGACACGCAGCTGCTCGTCGCGGATGGAGAGACAGCAGTCATCGGCGGCCTCACCGTGACGCAGACGTCGCAATCGAAATCCGGAATTCCGATTCTGGTCGATCTTCCGCTCATCGGGCGGCTGTTCGGGGAGACTCGCACGGCCGACGAGAAACGTGATCTCCTCATTCTCGTGACGCCACACATCATCGACAACGGCGACAAGCCGACGGTTTCCTTCACGCCTCCGCCATCTCCGTGACTCCTGTGATTCGCAACCTTTCCTTGGCGCAGACATCCCGTCTCACGGCCGGGATTGCAGCCGCGATTGTAATTGCGGCCGCGTTCGCGTGCAGTGACTCCAGCGCTTCCGGCGTGAGCGGAAACTCCGCCGACAACAGCCCGCCGACAGTCAAGATCACCAAGACGGCGAGCCCCGATTCGGTCGTTGCCTTCTCAGTCGGAGTCAAAGACAACCTCGGTATCAAGTCCATCCACGTCGGGGTCAGCGGCGGAGTCTCAAAGACGTTCGACACGACGTTCACCAGCGCCAACACCGATGTCACGATTCCGTTCGCGATCATCGCGGCGGCTTCAGTTCCGCGCGGAAGTCCGGTTTTCGTCGTTGCGTCGGCGATGGACGGAGCCGGCAATCGTTCCAAGACTGACAGCCTCTCGCTTTCAGTTGGCAATCTCCCGCCACCGGATGTAAGGATCACCAGCCCTGTCACGGGAACGTTCGCCGTTGTCGGAAAGTCGATCGTGGTTTCGGTGAGCGGAAAATCCGGTGTGCGGATCAAATCGCTCGGCCTCAGCACGACCGGCGCCGTCACCCGATCGGATTCGCTGCTCTTCAATAGTCCGCTGCGCGACTCGGTCGCGTTCCAGGACACACTCACTATTCCATCGACGGCGACGCCGGGCCCGCTCGTCATCACGCCGTTCCTCATCGACTCGCTCAACACCAAGACCAGCGGACCCTCGATCACCGTCACGGTTCAAACCGCGGCGCAGTCAACGTCGGTACCGACCGTTAATTTCGGCCTCACGAAGCGCGTCGAAGTGACCGACACAATCCACGTCGAAGCGAATGATCAGGCGGGGGTCACGGCACTCGGCTATGAGATCCGCGACACGACGAAAACTCTTCGCGTAATCGATTCAGTAACGTCTAACGGACAGATCACATCGTCCATCAAGACGTTCACGATGAAGCTCCCGTTCACGCAGTTCCCGACGACGATTTACGTCCAGGCCTTCGCCCGGAATTCGCTTGGCACGCGGGCTTATGCCAAGCTCCTCGGCGGCGTGGATCGAATCGACACCGTCGTTGTCGTCGCCGGTGTAACGCGCCCGCTTCCGCTCGGCGGAACCGTTGCCGACGCCTACTATCATGCAGGGAAAGACCGTCTCTACCTGACGAACATCGTCCGCAACCAGGTCGAAGTGTTCAGCCTCGCTGACACGGCATTCAAAAAGGCAATCGACGTCGGATCTCGGCCGTGGGGAATCTCGGCGTGGCCGCGCGATCGCGCCGGCAACGTTGGAGACACGATTCTCGTCGCCAACTCGGGCGGCACGGACATCAGCTACATCAATCTCAACTCGGGTAGTACCGGCCTGGAAGTCAACCGGTATGCCCTGCCAAACATCATCGTCTATGGAATCACGACGGTGAAATCGACCACCGCCAATCAGCTCGATTTCCAGCAGCGGACCGGGTTCGACTTCAGCGACCGGCCGCAGTACATCGGAGCCACCTGCATCGATGCCGGCGGCGGAGCGTGCGGTGACGTCATTCTCACATACTCGACGACACCGACTCCCGGACAAACCACGCCCTTCGACAAGCTGAACGGCACCATTCGATGGGAGAACCTGACACGTTCAACGATCGATTACAGAAAATCGCATTTCTTCTTCGAACAGGCTGTCGGACAGTCCGCGGGCAGAGCTGACACCCTTGAAATTGTCCGGTACGACGCCGTGACCGGCGATTCGGTGAAGCTCGTGCCGTACTCGCAGACAGTCGGAGTTGCCCCCAACGCGCTCAAATACTCCGTCGTGGTCAGACTGCCCGAGATCGCTTTCCGAGACACCACCTTTCTGCGCAACTCCGGCAACTTTCAGCGCGCAATTATGGGCGAGGGCGGGGCGCTCCTCGGCAGCCGCGCGATGGGATTCGATGTAAATCCCGGATTCCAGCTCACGGCGGCCGATGGCCTCGGAGTCCAGCAGCCACTCCCCACTCCGATCTTCGACAAGGGTGTCACCGGTTCGGCCAAGGTCTCCGACCAGGTCGCGAACACCTTCCAGCAGGTGACCGGCGTCGGGATCAACTTCGACGGCTCCCTCGGCGGCGTCCGAGGCGATTCCACGTACATCTTCAATCCGCAGCTTCGGCTTCAGGGACTGCTCCAGACGACCCTCGCCAACGCGGGCTTCGATTTCCATCCGACGAACACCGGCCCGAATTCGTTCCCGCTCATCACCCGCCTCGCCTTCGCAGCCTCGGCGCAGCCAAGCATCGAGATCTACGATACCCACTGCTACCAGCTTGTCGGAATCATTCCCATCCGCGATCCGATCATCGGACCCATCAAGGCGGCACTTCGCCCCCTCACTGGTGAACTGATGCTCGTCGGCGTCACGGCGCGCGGGGTTGTCGTGGCCCGTCTTCCGAATACGTTTACGACCAGCTGTCCCTGATCAATCGGTCGCGCGCCTTCACGTTTTTCGTCGAGCCC
>JALYYD010000304.1 GCA_030946775.1 Gemmatimonadota bacterium | reverse complement strand
AGATCGAGCTGGTCGGATCGTCCCGCGCGGCCGGATTGACGACGTCGTTGGCTCCGACGACGAGCACGACGTCGGTCTGCGGAAACTCACCGTTCACCTGGTCCATCTCCAGCAGCTGGTCGTACGGAACGTTCGCCTCGGCGAGCAGCACATTCATATGCCCGGGCATCCGGCCGGCAACGGGATGGATCGCGTACTTCACGTCCACGCCGCGCTTCTCGAGATCCGTCGCCAGCTCGCGCACGGTGTGCTGCGCCTCGGCGACCGCGAGCCCGTAGCCGGGAACGATGACGACGCTTCGCGCGTACGCGAGCGCGATGGCGGTGTCCTCGACCGTCGTCTGTCGCACTGTGTGCTGAACCGTCGAGGCGGCTGCAGCGACGTCACCACCGGCGGCGCCGAAAGCACCGAACAGAACGTTGCCGACGGAGCGGTTCATCGCCCTGCTCATCAGCAGCGTGAGCAGCGTGCCCGATGCGCCGACGAGAACTCCGGCGACTACGAGCATCTGATTGTGCAGCACGAATCCGGTGAGCGCGGCGGCCAGGCCCGTGAGCGAATTGAGAATCGAGATCACGACCGGCATGTCGCCGCCGCCGATCGGCAGCACGAACATCGCGCCGAGGACGAGCGCGGCGGCGAAGAGCATCCACAACGCGTTCGTGGATGCGGCGCCGGCGACGACCGCGCCGCCGAGGGCGAGCACGGAAAGGAGGATCAGCGCATTGACAAGCCGCTGGAGCGGAAACTGAAGCGGCTTGCCGGAAAGAATTTCCTGCAGCTTGCCGAATGCGATCAAACTTCCGGTGAACGAGATCGCGCCGATTGCCGTACCAAGCACGATCGACGTTGATTCACCGGCTGCGATGGCGATGCCGTCGCGGGTGAGACGGAGATACTCGGCGACTGACACGAGCGCGGCCGTTCCGCCACCCATTCCGTTGAACAGCGCGACCATCTGCGGCATCGCCGTCATCTGGACGGTGCGCGCGAAGTAGATCCCAATCGCGGCGCCAAGCACGGTGCCGGCGGCGATGAGCCAGAATGAAACGATCTGCCGGTCGAGGAGGGTCGCGCCGAGGGCGATGAACATTCCGAGCGCGGCGAGGCGGTTGCCCGCGCGCGCCGTCGCCGGAGAGCTGAGCTGTTTCAGCCCGAAGATGAACAGCACCGCCGCGATGATGTAGGCGACGGCGATCGCCGACTCGTGAAAATCAAGCATTCTTCTTCACGTTCTCCGTGACTGCTTTCTTCTTGAACATCTCGAGCATTCTGTCGGTGACGACAAACCCGCCGAAGACGTTAGCCGCGCCGAAGACGACGGCGATGAATCCGAGAACGCGCAGCAGCGTCGTATCCGCCGCGCCGGCGACGAGAAACGCGCCGAGCACGACGATTCCGTGAATGGCGTTCGTCCCCGACATCAGCGGCGTATGCAAAACCGACGGCACGCGCGAAATCACCTCGTAGCCGACGAAGATGGCCATAATGAACACGTAGATCCCGAGAACCAGCTCGTTGCTCATCAGCGCCCTCCCGGCGGATTGTAACGCACCGCGCCGTCGGCGGTGACACAAACGGCGGCGATGATGTCGTCGCCGAAATTGAGATTCAACTTTCCTTCCGGCGCGAGGAGCGCGACGAAAGCGGCGACGTTTTTGGAGTACATCTGGCTGGCGTGATAGGACAGCTCGCTGGAGATGTGCAGCGGCGACATTATCGTCACGCCGTTGTCCACCACCGTTTCGCCGGGGACGCTGAGCTCGACGTTGCCGCCCTGCTCGCCGGCGAGATCCACGATCACGGAGCCGGGCTTCATCGCGCGAACCGTTTCCGCCGAGACAAGACGCGGCGCGCGCTTTCCCGGCACCAATGCGGTGGTGATTACGACGTCCGCCTGAAGCGCGCGCTGGTGAATCAGCTCCATTTCGCGCTTGATGTGCTCTTCCTTGAGCTCCTTCGCGTAGCCACCCGCGTCCTGCGCTTCGTCGCCGCCGACGTCGAGCTCGACGAACGACGCACCGAGACTCTGCACCTGCTCCTTCACGACGGGCCGGGTGTCGAACGCTTCGACGACGGCGCCGATCCGGCGCGCGGTGGCGATGCATTGAAGTCCGGCAACGCCGGCGCCGATGACGAGCACTTTCGCCGGGCGAACGGTTCCGGCGGCAGTCATCAGCATCGGAAAGAATCTCGGCAGCGCGTTCGCGGCGAGGAGCACCGCCTTGTAGCCGGCGACGGTGCTCTGCGACGAAAGAACGTCCATCATCTGCGCGCGGGTGGTACGCGGAACGAGCTCCATTGAAAAGGCGATGACCTTTCTCGCCGCGAGATCGCGGAAGAGCGCGACATCGCCGGACGGCTGGAGGAGGCCGACGAGCACCGAGCCTTCGCGCATCAGCGTCAACTCGTCCGCAGTTGGACGCTGCAGCTTCAGAATCATCTCGGCCGCACCGTACAGGGCACGCGAGTCGTCGGCGACGGCCGCGCCGGCGGTGCGATATGCCTCATCTGTGAATCCAGCGCTGATTCCGGCGCCGCGCTCGACGGTGACGGTGTTGCCACCGCGAATGAGCGAGGGCACAACCTCGGGGACGACGGCAACACGCCTCTCCCCACCCACTGTTTCCTTTGGGACACCTATATGCATTGAGAGATAATCTCAACGGGAATGAACCGCGCCGCTACTCCGGGGCAATTATATTCAACAGACAGACGCGCGCTCACCCCCGAAAAGCGCTTTCAACAATGGCCCGTAAAATTCGCTGGACCGAGCTGCGCGTCGGACTAATTGCCGCGGCGGCACTTGCCGCCCTCGTTCTCTCCATAATGCTGTTCGCGCGCGTCGGCGCCCTGCACGGCAAAAAAGCTACGATTTTTGTCGTTACTGGCGACGCGACCGGCGTGCTGAAGGGAACGGAAGTCTGGCTCTCAGGCCAGAAAGTCGGCCTCGTCAGAGATGTCCGGTTTCGCCCCTCCGCTACGGACACCAGCGAGCGGCTCGTAATCGAGTCGGAGATACTCGCGGAGCGGCTGGCGCCAATCCGCCGCGACTCCAGGGCGAGCGTCGGACCAGGGTCCAGCATGATCGGCGTTCCGGTCGTGTTCATCACCGCCGGCTCGGCGGCGTCGCCAGGATTGAGAGACGGCGACACGATACGTGCCGCAGCAGCCAAGAAAGTCACCGACCTGGGCGAGACGATGAGCTCGGCCGGTGCGGCCGCATCGAGCCTCGCCGTTGAGGTGAGCGGGCTGACGGCGAAAATGTCGGATCGCCGCGGAAGCCTCGGTGCGATGATGTCGCAGGGGATGCCGGCAATGACGAATGCCGGGAACCGGATGTCGGCGCTGATGAACAAGGCGACCAACGGAAGGGGAACGATCGGTCTCGCTATGCGCGGCAACCTCGGCGCGCGCGCGTCGCGCGTGATGGCCGGAGCGGATTCCATTATGGCGCTCGCGTCTTCGAACCGTGGAAACATCGGACGGTTTCGAAAGGACTCGACGCTGGTTCCGAAGATCAAGGGAATGATGGCGGAGCTGGATTCGCTCCGCGCAATGGCGTCGAATCCGGCCGGGACGATGGGCCGCGCCCGGGGCGACAGTACTCTGACGAAGCTGATGGATCAGTCGAGGGCGTCGCTCGACTCCCTGATGAAGGACATCAAGTCGCATCCGCTCCGCTATATCGCATTCTGACTTGACCCATATTCGGGGCCGCGCTAGCTTCGTCACGTCGGCCGCAGTCTTCCCCTCCGACACTTCCTTCCCGACACGAACGCAATTCCGCTGAATCCCCTTCAGCTTCGCAACACCCTTCGCTGCTCCCCAATCTCCACTCCGTAATATCCCGCAACATTCGAAATCGTGGACATCGCCGAATTAAAAAGGAAATCGGTGACTGAGCTGCAGGAGATGGCAGACGGACTCCGCATCGGCGAAGCCGCCACTCTCCGGAAGCAGGATCTCATCTTTCAAATCGAGCAGAACCTGCTCGACAGCGATGTCGCGCTCCACGGCGACGGAGTTCTCGAGATTCTCCCCGAGGGCTACGGATTTCTGCGCAGTCAGGATTGGAGCTATCTCCCCGGACCGGACGACATCTACGTCTCGCCGTCGCAGATCAAGCGATTTGGTTTGCTGACCGGCGACAATGTCCGTGGTCAGGTTCGCCCGCCGAAGCCGTGGGAGCGGTATCTCGCGCTGCTGAAAGTCGAGAGCGTCAACGACGCCGATCCCGACAAGGCGAAGGACCGGATTCCATTCGACAACCTGCGGCCGCGCTATCCGGATGAGCGGCTGCGTCTCGAAACGGCCGACGGCGACCTGAGCCTCCGCGTCGTGGACATCATGGCACCGATCGGAAAGGGACAGCGGGGAATCATCGTCTCGCCCCCGCGGGCCGGGAAGACGATCCTGCTCCAGAAAATCGCCAACGCCATCTCGGAGAATCATCCGGAAGTAGTGATCATCATGCTCCTCATCGACGAGCGGCCGGAGGAAGTGACGGAGATGATCGCAAACACGAAAGCCGAAGTCGTGAGCTCTACTTTCGACGAAGGCGCCGCTCGGCACGTCCAGGTGGCGGACATGGTGCTCGAGAAAGCGAAGCGCCTCGTCGAGAGCGGGCGGGACGTGGTGATTCTGCTCGATTCGCTGACTCGCTTCGCGCGGGCGCACAACACAGTCGCGCCACAGTCGGGAAAGATTCTCTCCGGCGGGGTTGACGCCGCCGCGCTGCACAAGCCGAAGCGGTTCTTCGGAGCCGCGCGGAAGATCGAAGGCGGCGGCTCACTCACGATCATCGCCACCGCGCTCACCGAAACCGGCTCGAGGATGGACGACGTCATCTTCGAGGAGTTCAAGGGCACCGGCAATATGGAGCTCGTGCTCGACCGCAAGATCGCCGATCGCAGAGTCTATCCGGCAATCGACGTGCTCCGCTCCGGCACGCGCAAGGAAGAGCTGCTGCTGACACAGGCGGAGATCAATCGCGTTTTCCTGCTGCGCAATTTCCTCGCCGACATGCCGGAGCCGGAGGCGATCGAGTTTCTACTGCGGCAAATGTCGAAATCCAGGAACAACAAGGAATTCTTTCTCCAGATGGCGCAGGGCTGATGACGAACGCAGCGCTCGGTCGTTTTCTGGGAGTGGACTACGGTGAAAAGCGAATCGGCCTCGCGATCGCAGACCCGATGGGGATGATCGCGACGCCGAAGGGCTACATCCATCGCCGCCCGGGCAAGCGCGCGCCGATCGCCGAGATCATCCGGCACGCCGCCGAGCTCGAAGCGAAGGGATTTATCGTCGGACTTCCTCTCGACGGCGAAGACAAGGACACGGAATGGACGACGACCGTTCGCGCCGTCGGCGCCGAGCTGGCGAAGAGAACGGGACTGCCGGTGAGATTTCTCGACGAGAGCTTTACGACGTCGTCCGCTCTCGACACCGTTCGCCACCTCGGCGGATCCACTCGCGGCAGGAAGGGTGACGTGGATGCGATGGCGGCGGCAATACTTCTTCAACGCGCACTCGATGAACCGGACTAAGCGGATTCTGCTCGCCATCGCGGCGGTGGCGCTCACCGCCTGCGGAACTCCGCACGGAGCGCCCTCACGCGTGATCGTTCCGCACGGCGCGACGCTCAAATCGGCCGCCGACTCGCTCGCCCGCGCCGGACTCGTCTCGTGGCCGAAGCTGTTTCGCGCCTACGCGCGCGTGACGAGCGGCGACCGCGACATCAAGCCGGGCACCTATCTCCTGAAGAAGGGGACGCCGTGGAAGGACATCATCGCCGCACTGAATGGTGGAAAGGGACTGGTCAGCACCATCACAATCCCGGAAGGATTCTCGCTGCAGCAGATCGTGCCGCTTCTCGCGAAAACTCTCGGCGTGCCGGTAGATTCCGTTAACGCTGCGGTGCGCGACACCGCCCTCCTCGCTCGTCTCGACATTCCAACGCCGACACTCGAGGGCTATCTCTTCCCGGACACGTACGCTTTCCCCGCCGGGACCTCCGCGCGTCTCGCGGTCGGTGAAATGGTGCACGAG
>JALYYD010000303.1 GCA_030946775.1 Gemmatimonadota bacterium | reverse complement strand
GCCGACGGTGAGGAGCAGAGATGAAACCGCGTACATCTTCGCCCCCGCTGCGACCGCGATTCCCTTCCCGACGGACGCGGCAACGCGAAGACTGGTGAAGCTTCCCGGACCCGCGCCGCAGATCACTTCCGTGATTTGATCCGCTCTCAATCCGTTCGCGCTCAGCATCTGCGCGATCATCGGAACGAGCGCTTCTCCACGGCCACCGCCCCCGCTCTCCGGACCGGCGACCGACTCGCCGACGAGCTTGCCGTCGCGGAGAAGAGCGATGCTCGCCGAATACGTGGATCCGTCGAGCGCGAGTGTGAGCGCGCTCATCCGGCGAGCAGGATTCGATGTGAATCGTCGCCCGGCGCGTACTCGAGATCGATCGGGACGTGATCGCCCGGAAGCCGGTCACCCGCTCTGTCCGGCCACTCGACGATGACGAGCGCATTCGAGGCGATGATGTCGTCCCATCCGAGATTGGTGAGCTGCTCGCTGGAATCGAGCCGGTACAAATCGATGTGATACACGGGCGATCCCGGCGACGTGTACTGGTGCACCAGAGCGTAAGTCGGACTGGTAACTTCCTCCGTCACTCCGTATCCGCGGCAGATCGCCTGCGAGAGCGTCGTCTTCCCCGTTCCGAGATCTCCGCTCAGCGCGATGACGAGCGGCACGGCCGACGCCTGGCCGAGCTTTTCACCCCAGGCGCGAAGCTCGGCTTCGGTGAGAAGGATTCGCGAGCGCCCAGCGCGCGGCGGAACGATGTGTCTGCCGACGGCCAAGCTACCTTCTGCGTCCGGCGAAGGAATTTCTCTTCGGCGGAGCGGAGCGTCCGCCCTCGCTTGTCGCCGGACCGCCGGTTTTTACCTTGAGCTCGAACAGCTGATCGCGCAGACGTGCCGCCGCTTCGAAGTCGAGCGCCGCCGCCGCTTCCTTCATCTCCGCTTCGATCTCGCCGATCAGCTTTGCCAACTCGGCGGGATCGCGATAGCCCGGCTTCGCTTCGGCAACACGCTTGGCCTGCTCCCCTTCGCGCTCCTCTCTCTCGTTGCGCGCGTCCGCGACGCGAGTGATGAACCGGACCTGATCCGTGCTCTTCTGGACGCTCTTCGGCGTGATCCCGTGCTCGACGTTGTACGCCGTTTGGATCGTGCGCCGGCGTGAAGTTTCGTCCATACAGCGCTGCATCGAGCCGGTGATCCGATCCGCGTAGAAGATCGCGCGCCCGGCGAGATGTCTCGCCGCGCGGCCAACAGTCTGGATGAGCGAGCGGTCGCTGCGAAGGAATCCCTCCTGGTCGGCGTCGAGAATCGCGACGAGAGAAACCTCCGGAAGATCGAGTCCCTCGCGCAGCAAGTTGATTCCGACGAGAACGTCGAATTCGCCGAGGCGGAGGCCGCGCACGATTTCCATCCGCTCGATGGCGTCGATATCGGCGTGCATGTAGCGGACGCGCACCCCCATCTGCTGCAGGTAGTCGGAGAGATCCTCCGCCATCCGCTTGGTGAGCGTCGTAACCAGCACGCGCTCTCCGCGCCGCTCGCGGATGCGGATCTCGTTGAGAAGATCGTCCACCTGCCCGCGCACAGGGCGCACTTCGATTTCCGGATCGATGAGTCCCGTCGGACGGATTATCTGCTCGACGACCACTCCCTCCGACAGTCGCAGCTCCAGCTCGCTCGGCGTCGCCGACACGAACAGAGCGCGCGGCGTGAGCGAGAGCAGCTCGTCGAACATGAGTGGGCGGTTGTCGAGCGCGCTCGGAAGACGGAATCCGTATTCGACGAGCGTCAGCTTGCGCGCGCGGTCGCCGTTGTACATGGCGCCCAATTGCGGGAGAGTGACGTGCGACTCGTCCACGACGAGGAGATAATCTTCGGGGAAATAATCGAGCAGGCACGCCGGCCTTTCTCCGGGCGCACGGCCGGAGAGATGGCGCGAGTAATTCTCGATTCCGGCGCAGGTGCCGATCTCGAGCATCATCTCGATGTCGAAATTTGTGCGCGACTCGAGCCGCTGCGCCTCGAGGAGCTTGTTGGTGGACTTGAGCTCATCGAGGCGCTGCGCGAGCTCGGTACGGATCAGGCCGACGGCGCGCTCGATAGTGGGCCGCGAGGTGACGAAGTGCTTCGCCGGATACACTGCCGTCTTCTCGAGATTCGCGATCGCCTCGCCGGTGAGCGGATTGATCTTCGTGATCCGCTCGATCTCGTCACCCCACATCTCGACACGCACCGCCTGCTCTTCATACGCTGGAAGAATCTCGACCGTGTCGCCGCGAACTCGAAATGTCCCGCGCTCGAGCGCGACGTCGTTGCGCGAGTACTGAATCTTAACCAGCGAGCGGAGGATGTCGTCGCGCGGAATCCGCTGACCCTTCGCGAGCTGAACCATTTGCTCGCGATAGTTAACCGGATCCCCGAGTCCGTAGATCGCGGAGACGGTAGCGACGATGACGACGTCGCTGCGCTCCATCAGGCTCGACGTGGCGCGGAGGCGCAGGCGATCGATGTCCTCGTTGATGGAGGCGTCCTTCTCGATGTACGTGTCGGTAACCGGCACGTACGCTTCCGGCTGGTAGTAGTCGTAATAGGAGACGAAGTACTCGACAGAATTCTGGGGGAAGAAGCTCTTCAGCTCGCCGTAGAGCTGAGCCGCGAGGGTCTTGTTGTGGGAAAGCACCAGCGTTGGCCGCCCGAAGTTCTTCAACACATTGGCGACCGTCATCGTTTTTCCGGAGCCGGTCACGCCGAGCAGGGTCTGGAATCGGTCGCCACGCTCGAGGCCGTGCGTCAGCTCGGCGATCGCCTTCGGCTGGTCGCCTGCTGGTTGAAATGGCGCCTGAAGATCGAAAGGAGCCTTATCCGCCATTCGAATCGCTTGCGAGCCGCTCGCGTCTGGAGACTTCGGTGACACCCTTCACTCGTCGCGCCGCTTTCAAAATCTTCTGGAGATGGGCGAGGTTTCCCACCTCGACTGCGAGTGCGCCCGTGACGTGTCCGTCGGTCGTGTGCAGCTCGAAGCTGCGAATGTCGGTGCCCGTTCCAGAAACGGCGGTAGCGAGATCGGCGTAGAGCCCGCGCCTGTCTGTCGCTTCTAGTACCAGGCGCACCATAAAGCGCTCGCCCTCGAGCTCCTTCCAGTCGATCTCGAGCCGGCGCTCCGGCTCCTGAACGAGCATCAGGAGATTCGGGCAATCGGAGCGGTGAATGCTGACGCCTCGCCCCCGCGTCACGTATCCCACGACTTCGTCTCCCGGCACGGGCTGGCAGCACTGCGCGTAGCGGATCATCAATCCGTCCACGCCCTGGATGCGAACGCCCTTCGGCTCGCCGCGAACTTTGTCCACGATCCAGTCGATGGGGCCGGTCTTCGCGTCCACCGACACTTCAGTTTCCGGATAGATGTGGCGCAGCACCTGAACGATGTTCAGGTCCCCCTGACCGATGGACGCAATCAGGTGGTTGATGTCGTTGAGGTGGAGCGCCTTCGCCGCCTTGAGCAGCTCATCGTCGCTCGGCTTTGCCAACCGGCGGCGGCGTACTTCGCGATCCAGAATCTCACGCCCGAGCTTGGCGGATGTCTGCTGCTCCTCGATGCGGAGGCGCTGGCGGATCTTGTGACGCGCACGGCCGGTGCGGACGTGGCTCAGCCAATCTCGTGTCGGCTTCGCTGAGGGCGAAGTGAGAATCTCCACCGTCTCCGAGTTTTTCAGCTCCCGCGCGAGCGTGGCGATGCGGCCGTTAATCCGCGCGCCCGACGTGTGCAGCCCGACCTCGGTGTGAACCGCAAACGCGAAATCGAGCGGCGTCGCGCCCTTCGGCAGCTGGATGACGTCGCCCGTCGGCGTGAACACAAAAATCTCGTCCTGATACAAATCGAGCTTGAGGAACTCCAGGAACTCGTCTGGAGTCTTGGCGTCGAGCTGCAGCTCGAGCACCTGGCGGAACCAGGTCAGCGCGCGATCGAGCTCGTCGGCGCTGCGCGAATCTTCCTTGAACCGCCAGTGCGCCGCGATTCCGTATTCCGCGGTGCGGTGCATCTCGCGGGTGCGGATCTGGATCTCGAACATCTGCTTGCCGGGGCCGAACACCGTCGTGTGCAGCGACTGGTACCCGTTCGATTTCGGCTGCGCGATGTAATCCTTGATCCGCTCCTGAAAGGGCGTGAACTGGTCGTGGATCACACCGAGCGCGTGGTAGCAGTCGGGGACGGAATTGACGAGGACGCGAACCGCGAGCAGATCGTAGATCTCCTCGTACGGCTTTCCCCACTTCTTCATTTTTTTGTAGATGGACCAGAGGTGCTTCGGGCGTCCGGTCACCTCCACGCTGGCGATCCCCGCCGCCTTGAGATGGCGCTCCAGCGGCTCGCGCAGCTGCGCAATGGCGCTCTCCCTCTCCGCTCGGCGCTGCGCGACTTTTTTTGCCAGCGCCTTGTACTCCGGCTGCTCGAGATGCTTGAAGGCGAGATCCTCGAGCTCCCACCGCACTCGAGCCATTCCGAAACGGTGCGCGAGCGGCGCGTAAAGATCGCGCGTTTCCTGGGCGATGCGCTTCTGCTTCTCGGGGGCGAGATAGTCGAGCGTCCGCATGTTGTGCAGGCGGTCGGCGAGCTTGATCAGAATGACGCGCGCGTCCTTGGCAATGGAAAGAAGGAGCTTGCGGTAGTTCTCGACCTGCCGTTCCTGCGACGAGTTGAGCGGGAGGTGGCCGATCTTGGTGAGGCCGTCCACGATCTCGCAAACTTCGCGTCCGAACTCGCGCTCGACGTCCTGCAGCGTGACCTCGGTGTCTTCGATGACGTCGTGAATGAGCCCGCTGGCGACGGTGACGGTGTCGAGCTGGAGGTCCACCAGAATCCGGGCGACCTCGACGCAGTGGTTCACATAAGCGTCGCCGGAGAGGCGCTTTTGCCCTTCGTGGGCCTTTTCACTGAAGTGGTAGGCGCGCGTGAGCAGCTCCCGATCGAGCCGATCGGGGAGATCAGGTGATGCCAGCCAATCAGGAAGGGTCTCAGCCCCTCCCCCTCTCACCGCGCTCGCCGTCAAAGCAGTCCCGCCTCCGCGAAGCTTATGTACCGCCCCCTTCCGATAATAACATGGTCCTGCACGGGGATGTCGAGTAGCCGCCCCGCCTGTACGAGCTGTTCCGTCACCGATTTGTCGTCGGGAGACGGGGTTGGATCGCCGCTCGGGTGGTTGTGGACGAGGATAATCGCCGCTGCCCGCTCGGCGATCGCCTCCCGGAAAACTTCGCGCGGATGAACGAGGGAAGAATTCAGCAATCCGCGGGTGATGGTGATGTCGCGCTCCAGCCGGTGTTGGGAATCCAGAACCGCGACGTGGAACTCCTCAACCGGCAGATCTTCGAGCCGCTGCGCGAAGATTTGATACACATCGCGCGGCCAACGGACAGGAGCGCCCTCTTCTCTTGCTTCCGCCGCCATTCGCCGCCCG
>JALYYD010000296.1 GCA_030946775.1 Gemmatimonadota bacterium | reverse complement strand
TTCGGTAGGTTGCTCACGTGTTACGCACCCGTTCGCCGGTTGCCCATTGCTGGGCCCCCTTGACTTGCATGTGTTAAGCACGCCGCCAGCGTTCGTCCTGAGCCAGGATCAAACTCTCCAATAGTTTAGAGATTTTGTCTGCTCTTCCGAACGTGGTTTGTCTCCAGACTAATGTCGTTCGACATCACGTCCGGAATCACTTTTGAATGTTTTCAGATTGAACTCTCCCCGGAATCCTGAACGACCCCGGATCAATGAGTCCGCCTCGCACATCCATCGATCTCAACTTCGATTTTCAAACAGCTTTTTGCCGGTCTGTCTTTTCCCTTTCGGGTCAAATTCGCCGACAGCCTATAACAGTAAGCTATTTAAGCTTATCCGTCAAGTGATTGAGAGCAAATATTTTTGGTTTTTTTGCTGCTGATTTTTTCCCGCTGTGCGATGTAAAATCGGTCGCGGGTTGAGATCGCAACGTAGACTCTCTTCAGCGTGAATTCAACCCCTCTTCGAACAAGTATTTGGGAGAGTTCGGGGCGACGCTTTTAACTGAACAGGATGCGAGTTGTGTGTAGGTAAGGGGCCAGGGTTTAGGGTACGACCGCAAGACCGTGCGCTTCATTTTGAAGGCGAGTGGGACGGTCCTGCGGCAGTACCCTTGGCCCTCAGATCTTACCTACTCAGCCCTCGCATCCGGTTCTGTTGTTGTTACGTCGGGGATTCGGCCGCCGCTCCCATTTTTCTATAGCCCAAACCCCTTACTGCCCATATGTTTGCGCCTGGACGTTAATGTTTTTGCACTCGTCTCTGTCCGGCGTCTCGAATGGCCTATCCTCCCCTTACCGGCCTCTTCGCTGAACGCTACGTAATCGAGCGCGAGCTCGGTCACGGCGCGACCGCCGTCGTTTACCTCGCACGCGACAACAAGCACAACCGCGATATCGCGCTGAAGGTTCTGAGCAAGGACCTGGCGCACGCGCTCGGCCCCGAGCGCTTCCTGCGCGAAATTCAGTTCACTACCCGCCTGCACCATCCGCACATTCTGCCGATTTTCGATTCCGGCGAATGGAACGGAATGCTTTACTACGTTCTCCCCTACGTGCGCGGCGAATCGCTGCGACAGAAAATCGACCGCGAGACGCAGCTTCCTATAGAGGAGTGCGTCCGCATCGCCTGTGAGGTCGCGGACGCTCTCGCCCACGCGCACTCTCAGGGAATCGTCCACCGCGACGTGAAGCCGGAGAACATCATGCTCTCCGACGGCCACGCGCTGCTCGCCGATTTCGGAATCGCGCGCACGCTCGACGTTCACACCGGAGAGCGACTCACTTCGAGCGGACTCATCGTCGGAACTTCCGCGTACATGAGTCCCGAGCAGGCGGCCGGCGAAGAGAAGATCGACGCGCGCAGCGACATCTACAGTCTCGCCTGCGTTCTATATGAGATGATCGCCGGCGTGCAGGCTTTCACCGGCCCGACGACGCAGTCGGTGATCGCGCAAAGATTCAAGCATACGCCGAGGCCGGTGAGCACTTACCGGCCGCAGGTGCCGGAGTATCTGGAGAACGCGCTCGGCAAGGCGCTGTCAATTTCTCCGGCCGACAGGTACTCGACGATCAAGAAATTCGCCGCCGAGCTTCCCGACGCGCCGACCGCGGGAAGGGACAGGCGGCGCTCGCCGATTCGAAGATTCATTCACGGCAGGCAGAAAGCGTTCGGTTTCGCCGCCGCCGCGCTCGTCGTTCTCACCGCGGCGATGGTGGCGGTGAACCCTCCCGGGAGCTGGAGGTCTCCGTTCGCGCGTCACGCTCAACTCGACTCCGCGAGGTACATCGTCGTTCCCTCGCCGTCGCCCGGTCATTCCGACATAGGCGCGAAGGATGTCGACGCCGTCGCGCGACTAGCGCGGGCGATGCAGAAGTGGAACGGGCTCGCCCTCGTGGATCCTCAAGTCGTGAGCGAGGCTATCGCATCGAACCGCCTGGCGCAGACCGGCGACGCGTTCGAGCTGGCAATGAAGAATCACGCCGGTCGTCTAATTCGCGTGAACGCCGCCGGAGACGCAAGCCTCTCCGACGTCGCGACCGGCAGCGTGATCAATGACATCTCCATCGATGACGTGAAAGGCGCGAGCGACTTGCCATCAGCGACGGCGCTGAAGCTGCTCAGCGCGAAGGACCGTCCGAAGAGTGCCGACGGGGGGGACGGTCGCACAAGTTCATTCATCGCCTGGCAGGCTTACGGAAGAGCGCACTCCGCGCTTGCCAAACACGATTTCGCTGCTGCTCGCGCAGAGTTCGCCGCAGCGGTAGCCGCCGATGACTCATATCCGCCTGCGCGGCTTTGGTTCGCTCAGCTTTCGGAGTGGCTGCAAGTCGGCACAACCGCGTGGAAGAATGACGCACTCCGGGCAGCGGTGGGCGCCGAATCTCTATCGCCGCGAGACCGGTTGACGGCGGTCGCGCTCGGTGCCCTGGCCCGCGACAGCTTCCCGGAAGCTTGCGCGCTCTATCGCAAAATGATCGCGTCGGATTCCTCGGATTATGTGAGCTGGATGGGATTGGGCGAGTGTCAGCGTCTGGACAAAATCGTAGTTGCCTCTCGTGCGAGCCCGTCCGGGTTTGCCTTTCGCAGCAGCTTCAGCGGCGCATACGGCGCTTACGCTCGAACGGTCGAAATCGACCCGGGACTCTTCGACCTCGTTGGATTCGAGCGCCTCCGAAAGATCAAGATCATCGAAGCGAACACCGGCAGATCCGGGTCGGACCGCTCGAAAAATAGTTACGGCGCGTATCCGACTTTGGATCACGACACTGTCGCGTACATCCCCTTTCCGCTTAAGGCGATGGCAGCGCTCCCGACTACGATTCTGGCCAAGCGTCGCGCAGCGCTCGACCGCAATCTTTCCGACTTGCTCCAGTTCACCAGGTCCTGGGTCGGCGCGCGGCCGTCGAGCCCGCAAGCACACGAAGCCCTTGCAACCGTGCTCGAGGCGCGTGGCGAAATCGATGAGAAAAATGGGCGTGGATTATCGGCGAGCGCAGCGCTGTCGCGCGCGATCCAGCTATCGACCTCGCCCGGCGAACGGGTGCGGATGCGTGCGAGCGAATTCCGACTCCGGTTGAAGCGGGGTGAATTCGCGTCCGCCCGAATCCTATCCGACTCGCTGATGGGCGAGGCAGCGGACACGACGCGAGCGATTCTCGACGAGCTGATCGGAGTGGCGGCCGCGACAGGACGGATCGCCACCGCTTCCCGATTGCTCGCCGGCTCGGGATACATTCCGCCCGAAGTGAACGGAGTTCGCCTGCAACAGCAGGTCAGTCTGGCGGCAGCCGCTTTTCTTGCGCGCGCCGCGCTCGGAGATTGTTCCGGCGGATCAGTGCGCGCCCGCGCCGAACTGGAGAGGGTGATCGCAAGCTACTACACGGAAAAGGAAGCCACTGTCGTCCGGGCGAGCCTGGAGCCGCGGCCCATTTCTCTGATGGCGCCGTGCAGGATGGAATTACCAGGCGCCACGGCCCAAGGCGGGAGCGGAGACCAGTTGCAACGACTTCAGCAGGCGTATGCGCGAGGGAACATCGCACTCGTAAAGGCGATTCTTGATTCTACAGAAGTCCGCCACCGAACGCTGAGGCCCGGAGATGTCTCCCTGGACTACACGTATCAGGAAGCCTGGCTGCGAGCCGCGATCGGCGATACCTCGGGCGCGATCAAGCAGCTTGATGCCACGTTGGGTGCGCTTCCAAGCCTTGGCCGCGGAACGTTGCGCGAACCGGGCGGCGCCGCAGCGCTGGCGCGGGCAATGGCCCTGCGCGCCGAAATCGCTGCGTCGAGACACGACGCGCCAACGGCTGCCCGGTACGGCAGAGCGGTTTCCGACCTCTGGGAACATGCGGATCCCGAGCTGGGACCGATGGTCGGACGGATGAAACTGTTGGCGGCAGCAGGCCGCTGATAATAGAATGAGGTCCCGAATACCCGTCGTGGGGCAGGTTCACTTCAGCGTGAGGGCTTATGAATCGAATCGGAGCTTCGACGCTTCTTCCACTAATTGCACTGACGCTTCTGAGTGTGGCTTGCAAGCCGCGGCAAGCCGCGCTGACGAAACCACCGCCGCAACAACCCCCCGGCGGATTCAAGAACGCGAAACAAATCCAACGCAAGGGCGATGACGACAGCGACATTTGGGTTGAAATGGCGCTCGGTGATAACGCCGTTGTCGTGAACAGTTCGACCGCACCGAGCTCCGATGTGGCGCTGGGCTGGATCACTAATCAGGGAACCAAGAAGGAAAAGGTCTACAAGTTTCAGCCGTCCGATCAAGCCGATTATTTCCTCTACGCGGTGAGCAGCACGCCGGGCGGCTGGCGGATCGCCGAAGTCAAGAAAAATGGGTCTACGAAGGACAATTGGATGACGGGCACATTCGCTGTATGCGACACGCACGTTTCGTCGACGTCGCCGGACATTGGCTTCAAATCCTGCACTGGCGGGGCTCCAATGCAGTCGAGCCACGCGTCGATGACGGACGGTTTTCTAATCGGGCTGTTCCACCGGATCTTCGGAGGTCCGCATCCATTCGATGACCCGAGCGCGCCCGGTTGGTCGGCGTGTACGGATGGCTGCTGTACCTGGTCGGCAAACTAGCCGCAGGGGAACAAAAAAGCCCGGACGAACTGTCCGGGCTTTTTTTCTTTGATCAGAGACCGGTCCTACAAATGCGGCGCCCAGCTCGCCGTGTGAACGGCGTCTCCCCTCGGCGCCAGCGTCCCCTTCGCCGCCTGGTACTCCTTCCAGGTGACCGGCTTCTCGCTCACCGGCAGCTGCTCCATCGTGATGCATCCCTGCACCGGGCAGACCTGTGAACAGAGATTGCAACCGACGCACGCCTCCTCGATGATCTCGACGACCGGGCTGCCGGACTCGCGCGGCAGTCGGCGAATGGCCTGGTGCGCGCCATCCTCGCACGCCGCCCAGCAGAGCTCGCACTTGATGCACTTGTCCTGATCGATGCTCGCGATGAGGTGATAGTTGAGATCGAGGTTTTCCCACTTCGTCACCTTCGACACCGCGCGGCCGCAAATCTCGTCGATGTTCCTGTATCCCTTCTCGTCCATCCAGTTCGACAGGCCGTCGCAGAGGTCATCGATGATGCGGAAGCCGTAGTGCATTGCCGCGGTGCAGACCTGAATGCTTCCCGCGCCGAGTGAAATGAACTCGGCGGCGTCGCGCCACGTTGCGACTCCGCCGATCCCGGAGATCGGAATCTGAACGTCGGGATCGCCCGCGGTCGCAGCCAACATATTGAGCGCGATCGGCTTTACCGCAGGGCCACAATAGCCGCCGTGGCTCGATTTTCCGCCGACGTTCGGCAGCGGCGTGAACGTATCGAGGTCCACGCCAACGATCGAATTGATCGTGTTGATGAGCGAGACCGCGTCGGCGCCGCCCTTCTTCGCGGCCCGCGCGACGTGCGTGATGTCGGTGATGTTCGGCGTCAGCTTCACGATCACGGGTATCTTCGCCACTTCCTTAACCCAGCCGACGATGTCGCACGTATAGCCGGGATCCTGCCCGACGGCGGCGCCCATTCCGCGCTCGCTCATTCCGTGCGGGCAGCCGAAGTTGAGCTCGAACCCATCGGTGCCGGTGTCCTGAGCGCGCTTCACCATATCGTGCCACGCCTTCTGATTCGTCTCCACCATCAGCGACGTGATCACGGCGTGCTTCGGATACTTCTTCTTCACCTCGGCGATCTCGCGAAGATTGTCCTCGATGGGACGATCGCTGATGAGCTCGATGTTGTTGAAGCCGACCATTCGCTGCGGGCCGAGATCGATCGAGCCGTAGCGCGAAAAGACATTGAGAATCGGCTCGCCGACAGTTTTCCACACCGCGCCGCCCCATCCGAGATCGAACGCCTTCGCCACCTGCACGTAGGTATTCGTCGGCGGGCCCGAGGCGAGCCAGTACGGATTCGGACTTTCGATTCCGGCGAAATTGACTTTGAGGTCTGCCATTATCTCATTCCTATAGTATGCGTCACGCGCGCAGCATCACGTCGCGGTGTGACGGAAGCGGCTTGCCGCCGAGCGCGGCATTAATCTGCGCCGCGGCCTGCTTCCCTTCTGCAGCGGCGTTGACGATCTCGGCGCCGCCGCTCAGACAATCGCCGGCGACGAAGACGTTCGCGAGCGTGCTCACGACCTCGCCGTCCTGAATCGTGATTCCGGTGGATTTGAGGAAATCAGCGTTGCGACCCTGCCCCGTCGCGCGCATCAGCATGTCGCACGGAATGACGTGCGTCGAACCCGGGATCTCCACAAGCGCTGCTTTTCCATCTGCGCCCGGGGCTCCCATCGTGCTCTTGACGCACTCGAGTCCGGTGACGCGATCCGTTCCGATCACGCGTTTCGGCACGGTGAAGAACTTGAACTCGCAGCCGTCGTTCTGGGCGAGATGATACTCGTACTCGTACGCCGGCATTTCCTCCTCGCCGCGGCGATAGACAATAGTCGCGGTTTCAGCGCCGAGGCGCTTCGCCTGGGTCACCGCGTCAATGGCGGTGTTGCCGGCGCCAACGACGACGACGTTCCTTCCAACCGGCGTTGCATCGTAGGTATGTGTCTTGAGG
>JALYYD010000295.1 GCA_030946775.1 Gemmatimonadota bacterium | reverse complement strand
CGTCTACGTCGGCATTCCGGCAAAAAGCGTGAGGGTAAAGCCGAACGCGCCGGTGATGGACGACAATCTCACGACGGTGAAGAAGCGGTAGGTCGCTACCTTACGCGCAGCACGTCCTCGACCGGGCCGGCGTCGCCGCCCGCGAAGAGCTTGCGGATATCACGAAGCGCATCCGCAGCGCGTGGCCAGGTGAATCGCGCCGGAGCGTCGGCGAGAGGGAGCCACTCGTGGCTCGCGTGCTCGTCTGAGAGCCGCACCTCGCCCGGCTTGATGAACGCTGCGAACGCGATCGAGAGCTGAACGGTGTTGCTCGCGTGCAGGAAGAAGGGCTGCACGTTGACGTTGTAGAGGCGCTCGACCGTCAATCCGGTCTCTTCGGATACCTCGCGCAGCGCAGCCTCGGGCGGAGATTCGCCGTTGTCAATTCTTCCGAATACCGTTTCCCGGCTTCCCGGACGAATGGTGTCGTCCGCTCGCTGGAGAACCAGGACGCGCCAATCAGACGACGACCGGTCGATGACATAAACCTCGACCACGCCGGCGATTATTTTCGTACCGCTGCCGCGCGGGGCAGATTTCTCCTCTTGGGAATCGTTCTTCAATTCAAGCGCTCCGTTGTGCGGAGTTGGACGCCCTGGTTTCTCACGAGCGCCTTCCGGCTCCAATACCCTGATCAACTCTTCCGCGCTCGTCTCGCCCGCGAGTAGCTGCGAAACAGCGCACCCCCAAAGTGAACGCGTACCGGCGGCGCGCGCCACTTTCATCAGCTGATCGGGCGAATGCATCCCCGCGATAGCGCGCTCGACCTCCGGCGTTGAGACGAGAACTTCGGTGACCGCCACCCGTCCCCGGTAACCCGTGAGCCCGCAGTCGGGGCATCCGGTTGGGATGTAAATGAGCGAATCCTCCGGCACAGTGTCGAGCAGACGCCTCGGCACGCCCGCATTCGCGACGGAGCGGCAGGAGCGGCAAAGCCGTCTGATGAGCCGCTGCGCGACGACTCCCTTGAGCGCGCCGGCAAGCTTCGCCGCATCCACGCCGAGGTCGGTGAGACGGACGATGGAGCTGCACGCATCATTCGTGTGCAGCGTCGCGAATACGAGATGCCCGGTGAGCGACGCCTGCAGCGCGATCGCCGCCGTTTCCCGGTCGCGGATCTCACCGATGAGAACCACGTCCGGATCCTGCCTCAACACGGAACGAAGCGCCGACGCAAATGTGAGCCCCGCCTTCTCGTGTATCTGCACCTGGACGATTCCAGGGATCCGATATTCAACCGGGTCCTCGACGGTGATGATGTTGAGCCCGCGCGGAAGCAGGAGACGCAGCGCCGCATAGAGCGTGGTCGTTTTCCCGGAGCCGGTCGGGCCGGTGACGAGGATCAACCCTTCGCGAACGTCGAGCAGCTTCTGCATTCGCGGGCCGTCAACCGGATCGAGGCCCAGCGACTCGACCGATCTCAGCGCCGATTTCGGATCGAGAATTCTGATCACGACTTTCTCGCCGTTCGACGCCGGCAACGTCGAGACGCGGAGATCGATCAGCCCGCCATTGATCGCGACACGCGCCCGGCCCCCCTGCGGACGCAATCGATCGGCGATGTCCATCCCCGACATTATCTTGATGCGCGACACAAGCGGGCCCTCGACCGCCTTCGGGAGGCGCATCATCTCCTTGAGAACGCCGTCTATCCGGTATCGCACCGAGACTCCGCTCTCCTCCGTCTCCAGATGGATGTCACTCGCTCCGGCCGAGATCCCCTCGGCGACGATATGATCGACGAGCCGGATCACAGGCCGCTCGACTTCCGCATCCGGCTCGACCCGTGCGCCCACCGCCGGACTCTCCGAGATTCTCTGAATCTCTCCCGGTGTTGCGCTCGGCAGCATCCGCTTCACCCTATCCACCGGCGCATACACTTCCTCGAGCCGCTCGGCGATCCTCAGCGGCGAGGCGAGTGACATTCGAACCTCGCGTCCCGACGCGAACGCGAGCGTGCGCTCGCAATCGAGGTCGTACGGATTCGCAGTTGCGATCTCGAGCGTGGAATCGGAGAGCGAGAGTGGAAGCACACAGAATCGACGCGCCAGCCGCTCTGGAACTCGCTCCTTCGCCTGCGAAGTGACGACGAGTCCGTGAGCAACACGGAGATGTGTTCGGCGCGCGAGGGCGGCGAGGAGCTGGTCGTCGGTGATTCCGCCCGCGTGGAGCGCGGCTTCCCAGTAACTCGACGTCACCCGCGACTCCATTGCGGAGTATTCAGCTTCCGGAAGAATCTCGCGGAGAATCGGGACGAGCCAGCGGTCGGAGACGAGTGGGACTGAGGCGGCAGCGATCATCGGCAGGACGATGAGCACTCGACAATCGAATGCCATCGCCATTACACCGCCTCCGCCCTCCCTTCTCCGCTAGAGCACGCTCCAGAAATCGCGCCCGGCGTCGATTGAGAACGTCCACCGCCCGCGCCGCAGTCCGCGTGCAACATCGATCCTGATGAGATCGAAGATCGAGATCACGCCGACCCCGATCGACGGGTACCATCCGGCATTCTGTTGTTTGAACGCGGCGCCCTGCGACGTCCAGATCGCATTCACGAATGGAGCGAGGCCGATCTCGCCGGGGACCCTTCCATATTTGCCGAGCGGAATCGAGAAAAAGGGG
>JALYYD010000287.1 GCA_030946775.1 Gemmatimonadota bacterium | reverse complement strand
CCGTGAGAGATTCACGGCTGAGAACGGACTCCAGATCGCGCGGGACTACGATCTGATCGTTGATGGCACCGACAACTTCGCGACACGTTATCTCGTCAACGACGCGTCGGTGCTGCTGGGAATCCCGAGTATCTACGGAAGCGTCCATCGCTTCGAGGGTCAGGCGTCTGTCTTCGGCGCGAAGAACGGTCCCTGCTACCGCTGCCTGTTCAGAGAGCCGCCGCCTGCCGATCTCGTTCCAAATTGTGCCGAGGCGGGCGTGCTCGGAGTTCTGCCGGGCCTCATCGGCACGATTCAGGCAACTGAAGCAGTAAAGATGATTCTCGGAATCGGCGAGCCACTCGTCGGGCGGCTGCTGCTTGTTGACGCCGCGACGATGAGCTTTCGCACCATCAACGTTAGAAAGGATCCGGAATGCCCGTCCTGTGGGACGCGTGAGATAAAGGAGCTGGTGAGCTATGACGAGTTGTGTGCCACTAACGCGGCTGTGCCTTCGATGAACGGGGGAGGAGTGACAAATCTGACCCCCGCTCAGCTGTCCGAGCGCCTTTCCCGTACGCCCGCTGTCGATCTCATCGATGTGCGCGAGCCTTCCGAGTGGAAGCTGGGTCACATTCCCGGTGCGCGGCTCGTTCCCCTCGGCCAGATAGCGGACGAGATTCCGCGTCTCGATCCGAGCCGTGAGACCGTTGTCTACTGCAAGGTCGGGGGCCGAAGCAGTCACGCGGCGAAGCAGCTAGTCGCAGCCGGCATTCAAAATGTCGCTAATCTCTCCGGCGGAATTCTCGCCTGGCGCGATGAGATCGATCCAACGCTGCCGAGGTATTGAGTTGATCGAGAATCCGGTCGAGCGGTTCGCGCAGCTTTACGCCCTGGCGGAGGCGGCGGACCGCGCCGGCATCCCCGATCCGAGCGCGATGTCGCTGGCCACGATGGGCGCCGGTGGTCAGCCGTCGGTGCGAATCGTTCTGCTCAAGGGTTTCGACGAGGGTGGTTTTATTTTCTACACCAACTACAACGGCAGAAAGGGACGCGAGCTGCTCGCAAACTCAAAGGCAGCGCTCTGTTTCTATTGGGCTCCGCTCGGCGCGCAAGTGAGAGTCGAAGGCTCCGTTTCCAGGGTGACCGACGCCGAGGCGGATGCGTATTTCGCCACGCGGGCGCGAATGAGCCAGATCGGAGCGTGGGCCTCGAAGCAGAGCGAGCCGATCGAAGCCGACGGCGATCTCGAACGGCGTGTCGCGCAGTACGAAGCGGAGTTTTCGGGCCGCGACGTTACCCGTCCGCCCTACTGGTCGGGATTCCGAGTCATCCCGGACCGGATCGAGTTCTGGGAGAACAGACCGAACCGGCTGCACCGCCGCGATCTGTACGTTCGCGACGGGACGGAGTGGCGCGCAACGGTCCTCTACCCGTAACCGCTACGAGTGGCGAACGATTCCATCGCTCATTCACTCGTCATCAGTCACCCGTCGTAGTAAAATGAACCTATGACCGCAACCACCCCGATTCTCAGGCCTTCTCCCGAGCGCGCCGAGGCCGATGGCGCCGAGCCGTGGACGATCGAGTCCGCCCGCGCTCTGTACAATATCGAAGGCTGGGGTATCGGATACTTCGACATCAACGCGAAGGGCCATGTCGTGGTGCGGCCGGATTCGAATCGGCCGGAACGCGAGCTTGATCTTTACGAGATCGCTGTGGATCTGGAGCAGCAAGGGGTCGGGCTGCCGGTGCTGCTGCGGTTCTCCGACATTCTGCGCTCACGCATCGAGTCGCTGAACGCGAAGTTCACGCACGCAAAAACGGAGTACGGTTACGAAGGCGGCTACACGACCGTCTTCCCGATCAAGGTCAATCAGCAGCGTCACGTCGTCGAAGAAATCGTCGAGTTCGGAAAGGCCAGCGGCGTCGGCCTCGAGTGCGGCAGCAAGCCGGAGCTGCAGGCAGTGCTGGGACTCGCCGAGCACACCGATCATCTCATCGTGTGCAACGGGTACAAGGACGAGGAGTTCATGCGCCTCGCTCTGATGGGCCAGAAGCTTGGCCATCAGGTATTCATCGTCCTCGAACAGCTGTCCGAAGTTGACATCCTTCTTCAGGTTGCCGATGAGCTCGGCGTGAATCCCACCTGTGGCGTTCGCATCAAGCTGACGACCGAAGGATCGGGCCGGTGGGCGAAGAGCGGAGGGGAGAAGTCGAAGTTCGGATTGACGACGGCGCAGCTGGTGAAGCTGATCGACAAGCTCCAGGCATTGAACCGTCTCGACATCATCAAGCTGATCCATTTCCACCTTGGCTCGCAGATCACCGACATTCATTTCATCAAGACCGGCCTGCAGGAGATCGCGCGCTATTACGCCGAGCTCCGCGGGCTCGGCGTTGACATCACGCACGTGGATGTCGGCGGTGGGCTGGGTGTGGACTACGACGGAAGCAACTCGACGTCGCAGGCCAGCGTGAACTACTCGCTTCAGGAATACGCGAACGACGTGATATATACTCTGGCCGAAGCGTGCCGCGAGCACGAGCTGCCGATGCCGCACGTCATCAGCGAGTCGGGACGGGCGCTCACGGCCCACCACGCGCTGCTTCTCATCAGCGTCATCGACGTCGAGTCGCAGGCTGATAACGTCGTCCCCGCGCTGAAGGAAGAAAATCACACGATGCTGCACGAGATGGCCTCCGACCACGCCAGCATCTCGTCGCGGCGCGTGCGCGAGGTTTACCACGACGCCGTTTTTGCGAAGGAGCGCGCGCACGAGCTGTTCAACAGCGGAGTCTTGACGCTGCGCGACCGGGCCATCGCCGAGCAGATCTATCTGGCGACGATATCGAAAGTGGCGATGCTGGCCCAGAGAGACAGGGAAGAGTATGAGGACATCATCGAGGACCTGGAAGCGATTCTCGTCGACCGTTACTTCTGCAACTTTTCACTCTTCCAGTCGCTCCCCGACAGCTGGGCGATAGATCAGCTGTTCCCGATCATGCCGATTCACCGGCTGAACGAAGAGCCGATCCGGCGCGGTACGATTCAGGACGTGACGTGCGACAGCGACGGGAAAATCGAGCAGTTCATCGGCGACCGCCCGTTTCGGAAGAGTCTCGAGCTTCATCCGTTCGAGGACGGAAATCCGTACATCCTCGGAATTTTTCTGACCGGCGCGTATCAGGAGATTCTCGGCGATCTGCACAATCTGTTCGGCGACACGAACGCGGTGCACATCCGGCTGCCGAAAAAGAAAAAGGGGTACGAAGTGACCGATCTCGTGCACGGAGACACCGTGACCGAGGTGCTCGACTATGTGCAGTTCCGTGCGTCGGACCTGCTCGCGGTGTTCAGGCGCAAAGTGAACAACGCGGGCAGTCTTTCGCGGCAGGAGGCGAACACGTTCGTTGCGGAATACCTCGCCGGGCTCGAGGGATACACGTACCTCGAGGGTGAGGCCGCTCGGTAACTACAACTCGCGTTTGCCTTACTTTCCGAATCTCTTCTCCACTTCCTTCCAGTTAACCACGTTCCACCACGCCGCCATGTAATCCGGCCGCTTGTTCTGGTACTTCAGGTAGTACGCGTGCTCCCAGACGTCGAGGCCGAGGATCGCGTTCTTTCCCTCCATCAGCGGATTGTCCTGATTCGGCGTGCTGGTGATGGAGAGCGTCCCGCCGTCGTTGACGAGCCACGCCCAGCCCGATCCGAAGCGCCCCGCGCCCGCGGCGTTGAACTGCTCCTTGAACTTCGCGAAGTCGCCAAACGCTGTCGTGATCGCTGAGCCCAGAGCGCCGCCCGGCTCACCGCCGGCGTTCGGACCCATGATCTGCCAGAACATCGAGTGATTCCAGTGGCCGCCGCCGTTGTTTCTCACCGCGGTGCGCACCGCCTCGGGGACCGAGTTGATTCCTTTCATCAGATCGTCGAGCGACTTGCTGGCTAGCTCCGGCGCCTTTTCGATCGCCGCGTTGAGATTGTTCACATATGCCTGGTGATGCTTGCCGTGATGAATCTCCATCGTCTTCGCGTCTATGTGCGGCTCGAGAGCGCCGAAATCGTAGGGAAGGTTTGGAAGGGTAAACGCCATTCTCATCTCCTTGTTAGTTGGGCGCGTCCGCGCCCGCTTTTCACATCGGTCCCGGAC
>JALYYD010000244.1 GCA_030946775.1 Gemmatimonadota bacterium | reverse complement strand
CCGCTAACACGACCTCCACGTCGGGGAGTTCGTTGAGCATATCCGTGATCCCCTCGCGGACGAGGCGATTGTCTTCGATGATTGCGACTTTTATCAAGAGCGTACCGAGGCGCGGATGGTGATATGTACAAGTTGGTACATAGTACCACTCTGTGCCAGCACAATTAACGATTATCGCCCGATTGGCTCAGTTAGACGTTCAGGGACGCGGCTCCGAACATATCCATCTGGGGCGGATATTTCGGCAAGCCGAGCGAGTCCATCACTCCCCCGACCCAGCCGTCCCGAGCGCTCGGGTCGAGCTGATGAACGCGCACTTCGAAATCCCGCAAAAGGCGGTCAATCGTGGCGTCTATCTCCAGCTGAAAACTCCGGCTCACTGCCCGCATTCCGTCGAACGACGGAGCGTCCATCACCGGCACCTTGAAAAGCGTGTTGTAACCGCGAATCCAGCTCCCGACAAGCTGATCGAGATCGCTCCGACGTCCGACCCGGTGGACGAGATAGGCATAGTTGTCGAGCACCGAACGGTCGCAGATCACCGCTTCATATCGCGCCGATGCTTCGAGCTCCTCAGCGATCTGCGTATGAAGAATCCACGCCTGCGCGTCGAGAGTCGTGTCCTCGTTGATCGGCAGCGGACAGCGCCGCGCCACTTCCTTCACCAGCTCCACGCCGAGATCGAGCCGTTTCAGCTGTGCGGCGAGGTCGTAGCAAAGAGTGGTTTTTCCGACGCCGTGTGTCCCGACGAACGCCAGTTTGAGGCGCCGCCGGCCGAATCCATCGAGGGGAAGTAGCTCACTAACGCTGCTGGTCACCGGCCAAAATTAACGCAATCGCTTACATCGGGTTTTGCGCGCCGTTTACCATCCACGAAGTACCGAACTTGTCCACCACCATCCCGAACGACTTCGCCCAGAAGGTGCTCTGCATCGGCATGGTGATACGCCCGCCGTCGCAGAGGGCGTCGAACACCCGCTTCGCATCCGCCTCATCGGCGTACGCCAGTGAAAGAGAGAATCCTTTCGCCCCCCCGATGGGATTCCCCGCCATCGAGTCGGACGCCATCAGCTTCCTGCCGCCGATGTCGAGCCGCGCGTGGATGATCCAGTCGGCCATCTCCGGCGGCACGTTCTGCGCCTCCGGCGAATCCTTGTGCGACATCATTATCTCCATTTTCCCGCCCAACACACTCTCGTAAAAACGCATCGCCTCGGCGCAGTTACCGTCGAAGAAGATGTAAGTCTCGAGCTGCGGCATCTGGAACCCTCCATGAGTGGAATTCAAGTTACTGAGCATCCCAGAACCGCTACTTCACGACTTCGCCAAATGACGTGACCGGATCCACGTCCACCGGTACACTCCCGGTCTTGGCGAGCGCCGCTTTCAAGTCGGTCGGCATCGTCCCGTACTTCGTCATCCAGGCTTCCGCGCGGGCGCGGTTGCCGGTCGCCTCGATCTCCAGCAGCTCCCTCGCCAGACTCGCAACGGCCACAGGGAACTTCGCGAAGTCGATCGCGTAACGGCCGCTCTTCGCATCGCGCGTGATCGCGCCGCGCTCGACGAAATAGTTGAACTCCATCATCTCGGCTTTCGAGTGCGCCTCCGACACGCCGAACCTTATCGTGCGGAATATCCCCGCCACGTGGGACGCGTAATAGTCCTTCGCGCGCGCCTTCGGAAGAATCCCCTTCTCCATCATCCAGTCGAGGCCGTATAGCCCGACGATGTCGGCCTTCGCTTCTTCCAGCCCGCTGTAGATCGGCCCGATCGCCTCGCGAATGTCCACCAGCTTCCCATTCACGCGCGAGTACGCCGGCCCCAGCCCGTGCGACATCTCGTGCATCACCACCACCGCGAGATATCCATCCATCGATGAGAGGCGCGCCTGATCGGGCCGCATCAGCATTCTGCCGATCGGGAGCACCACGTAATTCACGCGCGCATCCATGAAGTTCTTGAAGAAGATCTTCTTCGTTCCCTTCTCTGCGTGAATGCGCGGGTCGTTGGGAAGATTGTCGGCAACCGCCTGATATCCGTGCCGCAGATCGCCGCTGCGATACGGCGTGTCCATCACTTCCATCGGCGTTGGATGACCGGCGTTAGAGGGGCGGTCGGCAGCGGCGATCGGCAGCGCGTCCTGAATCTGCGCCGCGTACTTCTTGTACATCCTCAGCTTGTCGCTTTCCGCGGCGTTGCGGATCATCACCGCCGTGCCGTATGAAGTTTTGACGCCGAGGAGATCGTCGAGATACGTCTCGTAGGGGGCCATGATGACGTCGAACTTTCTATCCTCGAGGTCCACCCACGCGATGTCACTCTTATAGTAATCATCGGTGAGGAGCGCGTCGGCGCGAAGCCGCAGGAAATTCGCGAACGCCTTGTCATCACTGAGATCGGCCGCTTCACGCAGCGCCTTCGCGGCTGGATTCAGCCACTGCGCGAACGCTACGTGATACGGAATACCGACGAGATCATTTCCGCTGCGACGAACTACCGTCCAGGGATTGAAGATCTCCGCCTTCTTTTCCGGATTCGCCGCGACATATGAGTCTATCTCGGCGCGCGTGATCCCGGCGGGAAACAACGCGCGACCCGGCGCTTCCGCGGGAGTGCCGATGAATGGCTTGTTCCCCTCGAGCAGATCGTACCGGCCGCCATTGATGAGCAGGTAATGGCTGATGTCCTTCTCGTTCTTTCCCGGGCATCCCGACAGCGCCTGATACAGCGCGAGTCCTTCCGGATCCGCCTGGCGCCAGAAGATGCTCTCCAGATCCTGCCCCGCCTCGACCAGCTTGCGCACCATTTTCACTTCGCGCGTGGAGAGACCCGCAGTGTTGAAAGGGACTTTCACTGAGCGGAACTTCGCCAGCTGCGCGGCGACGTCTTCCGTCGGCTGCGGGTGATTCGTGCAGGTCGGCGGTGAATCGGCGACGCTTGCGCGCGCGGGCGCGGCGGCGGCGAACGCAGCAGCGGCAGCGGTCAGGAGAAGGAGATGTTTTTTCATATCTCTCAACCTAACTCGCCGTACGCGCGGGGCGGAAGCGCTCACTCCGGGAGCTGAAAGATCGCCTCCACCGTCGTCGCGAGCGCGCGCGCCAGCTTGAGCGCGAGGTCCGTTGATGGAATGAAAACCCCGTTCTCGACCGTGTTGATCGTTTTTCGCGAGACCTCCGCTTTCACAGCCAGATCCGCCTGCGTCAGATCGAGCCGAGCACGCTCCTCGCGGAGCCGGTTCTTGAGCCGGCTATGCGTCACGGTGGGCCCGGAACTCGAGGTAGCAGAACCTGAGCAGCGCGTATCCCACGGCGGCGGTGACGATCAGATACGATGCCTCGTGTGTCTTGTTCGTTTCCATTCTCTGATAGCACCTCCAGGTAATGGTCATTCTGAGGCCGCGTATAGTAACCCGGGGGTTACGATGTGTAACCCATAGGTGACGATATGTAATGTTTAGGTTACTAACGTGTCAATCCATAAATTCCGAGGAATCAGTGGGCAGGTCGGGTGGCGTCCGACGTGCCCCGGTGCGAGTGTAAGCGGATGCGGATCTTCCCCCGAAAGGCGTTGTCAATCGTCGCCGTCGCGTTCCTCCTTCTCGGACGACCCACCGTTGCGCAGCAGCTCGCGCCGGATACGACCGGAAAGTACGTCACGGTCTTCGGCGCGAAGCTGTACTATACCGATCGCGGGACCGGCCCCGTAGTAGTCCTCATACACGGACTCGGCGATCAGGGCTCCGTTTGGAAGAAATCAATTGAGCCTCTCGCTGCGGCGCACCGCGTCGTCGCGCTCGATTTGATCGGGTTCGGTCACTCCGACAAACCTCTTCTCTCGTACCAGCCGCAGACTTTCGTGGATTTTTTGAGCGGATTCCTCGCTGCGCTCCACATCTACAAAACTTCTCTCGTCGGAAATTCTCTCGGTGGTCAAGTCGCAGCTCTTTACGCCATCGAGCATCCGGACGCCGTCGAGGCCCTCGTGCTGGTGGACGCGGGAGGATTCAAGATTCCCCCCGGCGCGATCAGCCCGCGAATGAAAGCGGCGCTTCGCCTGTCAACCCGCGAGGACTACCGCTTTTTCGCGCAGTTCACTTTCTACGACAGGAAATTTCTCCCCGACGATGCATTCATGGATTATGCGATTGGCGAGCGCGTGCGGCGCGGCGACGGCTACACCATCAACCAGTACATCGAGTCGATGCTCCGCAACGATGACGTTCTCGACGGCAGACTCGGCGGGATCTCCGCGCCGACCCTCGTGATCTGGGGGAGAGGCGACCGGCTCGTCACACGTCCCGTTGCGGAGAGATTGACGCGGGAGATTCGAAACTCCCGCTTGCAGGTAATCGAGAAATGCGGCCACATTCCGCAGGTTGAATGTCCAGCCGATCTCAACGCCGCACTGCTGCAATTCCTTCCCGCCAAGGGCGCGAACTGACGATGAATAAAATGACTCGTGGTTGGTTGATGGTGTTGCTGATGACCGCGGCGGTTTCCTCATTCGCCGGCGCGCAGGGAAAGTCGCCGAGCGCGTCCGAGCAGGCACTGATTCAAACGAACGAGACGCTGCTGCAGGCGATGCGATCGGGAGATCTGGCGCAGCTGCAGAATCTCCTCGCTGCCGACCTCAGCTACACTGACGCGTCCGGCATCCCCCAGTCCAGAACGCAGCTCCTCGCGGCAGTTTCATCCGGATATCGTCTGCCGGCGGGATCGTCCGAGGTAACTTCGGTGCGCGTGGACGGCAACGTCGGATTGCTCAGCTACCAAACGAGTGGTGATGGGTCCCTGAGCAAGACAAGCGCGGTATATGTGCTGCGCGGAGGGCGGTGGCAGCTGGCATCGCAGAGCACAACGGGCGGAACGCCGCGCACAGTGTCCGCTGCCGTGACGCCAACCCCCACGCCAACACCGACGCCGACGCCGAACGCGGCAACTACTCCTGCAACGATTCTCCCCTCGCCGAGCACGAGCGCAACGCAAACCACACGAACCGGAAGAGCAATGACAGGACGCGCTGCGGGAAGCTTCGATGTAGAAGTAGAACCCATTCCCGCATACAACACGTCATCTGAAGCTCAGGTCGGAAGAATGTCGATCGACAAAAAATTTCACGGTGATCTCGAG
>JALYYD010000171.1 GCA_030946775.1 Gemmatimonadota bacterium | reverse complement strand
GGACTCATCACGGACAAAGCTCCCCCCAGTCGTTGTCGAAGTCGGAAGAGACGGCGGTCGTCCGCTGCTCGAGCTCCCTTATTCGATCAGCAGTGTCACGCCGGACAGCGCGCGCCCCGGACAGAGGCACTCTTCTCTCGACGAAACGCTTTTTCTGATCCCGGGAGTGTCGGTCTTCAATCGCAACAATCCGGCGCAGGACGCGCGAATCTCGATCAGAGGATTCGGCGCTCGATCGTCGTTCGGTGTGCGCGGGATCCGGGTGATGCGCGACGGGATTCCACTCACTCTCGCGGATGGGCAGACCCCGATCGACTATCTCGATCTCGAGAATGTCGGACGGGTGGAAGTGCTGCGCGGCAGCGCGTCGTCGCTCTACGGGAGCGCGGGCGGCGGGGTGATTGACATTCGATCGAGCGAACCGGGCCCCGCTTCTCTCTCGGCGACGGCAAAGGCGTGGAGCGCCGACCACTCCTCGCGAAAAACCGTAGCTCAAACCGCGGGTCGTCTTTCCCGATTCGCGTATCAGACGACGGCGTCGCGCTGGCGGACGGACGGTTTCCGCGCCCATTCGAAGCAGGAGACCACCACAGGCGATCTGCGCGGCGAGCTCGCCGCCGGCGCGACGAAGCTCGCGGCCTCGTTCGAGGGTTACGAGATGCCGCTGGCCGAGAGTCCCGGCGCGCTCACGCTCGCGCAGATGAACGCGGATCCCGAAATGGCGGACCCGCTTTCGGTGAGGAGGGCGGCGGGAAAAACGGTGAAGCAGGCGCAATTCGGCGCCACGGCGGTGCGTGCGCTCGGCAAGGGAGAGCTCCGCGCCAGCGTGCACTCGGGACGCAGAGCGCTTTACAATCCGCTCACATTCGCGATCGTCCACGTGCAGCGGCATACATCGGGAGCGGAGCTGCGCGGCACGTTGCCGGCACTGTTTCAGGGACGCGAGCATCGGCTCACCGGCGGGATCGAGCTTCAGCGGCAGAACGATGCGCGCCGGAACTACACCAACTGCACCGATCTCACCACTCCAATCACGAAGGCGACGGCGACATGCCCTGCTGTAGGCTTGGCGCAGGGCTCGACAACGCTAGATCAAATTGAGCTCGTCACTTCGTCTGGGTTGTACGTGGGGGACGAGGTCACGATTTCACCTCGTTACATTGTAATGGCGTCGGCCCGCGCCGACGCGGTGAAGTTCGCTGTGAAGGACCGGTTCATAACGAGCACGAATCCGGACGATTCAGGTAACCGGACGCTCCGCTCGCTAAGTCCGATGGTTGGGCTGACGATGCGCCTGTCGCCGACGAGCTCCTACTATTGGAATGTCTCGTCGGCGTTCGAGACACCAACTGCGACGGAGCTCGGCAATCATTCCGACGGCTCCGCCGGAATCAACCAGGATCTCCGTCCTCAGCGTTCCCTTACGTACGAAGCGGGATATAAAGGAGTCGCGTCTTCGGGGCTTCAGTACAGCGCGGCCGTATTCTCTACGGGCGTGCGCGACGAGCTGGTGCCGTTCGAGATACCATCCAGCAATGGCAGGAGGTATTTCCGCAATGCTGGACGAACAGCGCGCAAAGGACTCGAACTCTCGCTCGGAAAGACGGTCGGTCTCGCCGATCTCGGCGTCGCTTACACATACGGCGATTACCGGTATCGAAGCTTCACAGTCGCCGGAACGAGCTTCGCCGGCAAGCGAATTCCCGGCGCGCCCGCGAAGCAGCTGCAGGCGAGCGCGACATTTCGGGTGGCGGGCACTGCACTCGTCGCGGAGGGGGCGTTCAGCTCACGCGTGTTTGCCGACGACGCGAACACTGCGTCGGCGCCAGGCTACGGCGTGATCAATCTGAGGATGGTGACGGCAGCGGTGGGGCAGATTTCCGGACTTTCCTTCAATGCCGGATTGTATAACGCGCTCAACCGGACGTATGCGTCGTCGGTCGCGGTCAACGCAACCGGCGGAAAGTACTTTGAGCCGGGACAGACGAGGTCGGTTTACGCGGGCTTCAGCTTCGGGT
>JALYYD010000152.1 GCA_030946775.1 Gemmatimonadota bacterium | reverse complement strand
GGGCGACTTCATATGAACGATCGAGCTGGCGACGAACACAGCGACAACAGAAAGCAAGATCGGCAGCCAAAGCGCGGAAAGCGCGGTCACAAAACCTCCGGAACTGGACGCCGCAAATATGTCGCGCAGCTGACCAGGGCGGAACGCGCACTTTTCAGCGGCCCGGGCTCAGCCCTCTACCAGGCGGTATCCGCGCCCCCGAATGGCGACAAGAAGTGTCGGCACGATATAGAGCGTAATCGGGGTCGATAACGTGAGTCCGCCAATGACGGCTATCGCCAGCGGCTGCTGCATCTCGCTTCCCGCGCCGATCGCGAGCGCGAGCGGCAGAAGTCCGACGAGCGTGCACAGTGTCGTCATCAGAATCGGCCGCAACCGGATGCGCGCCGCTTCCTGAATTGCGACGTCGAGAGGGAGGCCGGCTTCGATCATCCGCCGCCGCGTGAAATCGAGGAGGATGATTCCATTCTTCACGATCAAGCCGACGAGAAGAATCAGTCCCATAAAGCTCGAGACGTTGAGCGGAGTGCCGGTAAGAACGAGGAGCAGCATTGCCCCCGCGAACGAGAACGGCGCGGCGAGAACCACGACCAGCGGCTCGATGAACGACTGGAACTGGATCACCATCACCGCGATCACGCACGCGGTGGCGAGCCCGAGCACGACCATCAGCGCCTGAAACGCCGCTTGCTGGCTCGCGTACTGTCCGCCGTATTCGATTCTCACTCCTGCCGGGGGTTTGTTCTTTGCGTACACTCCCTTCACGTCATTCATTACCGCGCCAAGCGAGCGTCCGCTGACATCGGCGGTCATCGAGACCATTTGCTGCTGATTTTCCCGTAGCAGCTCGGCGCGCGTCTCCAGTGGCGTAAACGTAGCGATCGCGCCGAGCGGTGTCGGCGCTTTGCCCGGCTGGGAAATGATTGGCAGGGCGGCGAGCTGCGACGCGTCGTATCTCACGGAGTCGGGTGCGCGAACCCTCACTCCAATCGCGCGGTCATCGAGCTTGATCTCGCCCGCCGGCGCGCCGAGCAGAGCCGCGCTTGCCTTCATCGCCACATCTTCCGGCGTAATTCCCAACCTGTTCGCCTCCGACTGAGAGATGCTCATCGACAGCTGCGCGCTCGGTTCGCTCACCCCGTTGAAGAAGTCTTCGAGTCCCGCGATCGAATCCATCTGCGGCTCGATCTTCTTTGCGTAACTCTCGATTGCAGTCAGATCCGGGCCGAACACTTTCACCTCCACCGGCCGCGCACCGCCGGCGAGATCGTTGATCACGTCGGAAAGGATTTCGACGAATTCAACGCGCAGCCGCGGCACCGACTCCGCTACTTTCGTTCTCACTTCGTCCATTACCTGGAAGATCGAGCGCGAGCGCTCCCCCTGCGGCTTGAGCCGGGCTGCGATGTCACCGCGGTTCTGCTCCGTGGCAAAGAGACCCAGCTCCGCGCCGGTGCGCCGCGATGTGCCGGTGATCTCCGGAGTGGCGCCGAGTATCCGCTCGACGATGTTCACCTGCCGGTTGGTCTCGGCGAGTGCCGTTCCGCCCGGCGCCCAGTAGTCGAGCACGAACGCGCCTTCATCCACTTCAGGGAGAAATCCTGACCCCACGTAGTGCTTGGATACAAGTCCGACAACCGCCATCACCCCAGCGGCAATGAGAGCCCAGCGAAGATTGCCGATCATCCTTCCAAGCGATCGCTCGTACACCTCGGAGAGCGTGTCTATCCTGGTGCCGATCTTTTCGAGCACACGCTGATACGGGCTCAACTTCCGGTGCTGCTCGATCGACGCCACGTCAGGATCATCGGCGTCCTCCGGGCGGAGGTACTGGGCGGCGAGGAGCGGGATAACCGTCAGCGCGAGCACAAGCGACACCAGCACCGCGATTGTGAGCGTGATGGACAGCGCGGCGAAGAACTGGCCCGTCACTCCCTCGAGCAGGCGCAGGGGGAGAAAGACGACCACCGTCGTGATCGTCGAAGTCGTCACCGGCCAGATGATCTCCTGCACTGCTTCGCGCACGGCCACCCGCCGGTCGGGATTCAGGTGCAGATGCCTGACAATGTTCTCCGTGATGACGACGGCGTCGTCTATGACCAGGCCGATCGCGATCGCCATCGCGCCCAGTGTCATCAGGTTGAACGTCTGCCCGATGAGGTACATCACGAAGACGGTGATGGCGAGCGTCAGCGGGATCGACGAGGCGCTGATCGCGGTGATGCGGCCGTGCTGCAGGAACACGAGCAGAACGATGACGGCGAGAAACGCCCC
>JALYYD010000129.1 GCA_030946775.1 Gemmatimonadota bacterium | reverse complement strand
TCAAACTTCCGCCGCGTGCACCGTCGAGCCCGTCCCGGGCGGATTTGGAATCACGACGATGAAACTCGAAGTCGTCGCGAACGTTCCCGGGCTGGACGACGCGAAGTTCCAGGAGATAGCAGCGGCGACGAAGGAAGGATGTCCGGTTTCAAAAGCGCTCAAGGGGAACGTAAACATCGAGCTGAAGGCGACTCTCAACCCGTAACGGCAACAGAACCGGATGCGAGTTGTGTGTAGGTAAGATCTGAGGGCTAAGGGACTGCCGCAGGACCGTCCGAGTCGCCGTCAAAATGAAGCGTGCGGTCTTGCGGTCCTACCCTTAACCCTGGCCCCTTACCTACTCAGCCCTCGCATCCCGTTCAGTTGCAGTTGCCAGTTATCCGCCCCGCTTCCCAAGTATCGCGGTGACCTCGACTCTCTTCCCGTCCCGCATCACCGCGATCATCAGCTTGTCTCCCGGCTTGTGCGCGTACAGCGCTGCGCTGTAGCTGTACAGATCGGTCACCGCCGCGCCGCCCAGCTCGACGACGATATCTCCAGCTTTCAATCCCGCTGCATCGGCTGGACTTCCCGGGCGAACGCCGGTGAGCTTGAGCCCCGGCACGCTCGCCGCCGCCATGTCCGGCACCGAGCCGAGGTAAACCTGCTGTCCCTCCCGCGTCGTCATCGTCTTCGGCGGCGGCGCCATCTTCACGAACGTCGGCCGCGCATCACGGTCGGCAACGGCGCGGACTAGCCCGGCGGCAAGATCCACTACCCGCGCTTCGCCCGGCGCGTTGATCTTCTCGGCGTCGTCCGTCGCCCGGTGATAGTCGTCGTGGATGTCGGTGAAGAAATGCAGCACTGGAACATCCTTGGCGTAGAACGAGCTGTGATCCGAGGGGCCGAATCCGTCGTCGGAGCCGCTAATCGAAAAGTGCCCATCCGGAATCGCCGAATTCACGCTGTCCACTTCCGCCGTGAGCTCGCGCGCGGTGCCTCGGCCGTAAACGATGAGCTTGTCGTCGCGCAAGCGCCCGACCATATCGAAATTCACCATTAACGCGATGCTGTCGAGCGGAACTGGCGAGTGATCGGCGAACCAGTGCGACCCAAGCAATCCGAGCTCTTCGCCGCTGAAGTTCACGAACATCAAAGACCGCCTTGCCGGCGCGAGCTTGAAGATTCTCGCCAGCTCCATCACCGCCGCGGTTCCGGAGGCGTTATCATCGGCGCCATTGCGAATGGCATCCTTCGCTTCGGGGTCGAGCGCGAAATCGGTGGAGCGCCCGAGATGATCGAAATGCGCTCCGATTACGATGTACTCGCCGCGAAGCCGCGCGTCGGTTCCCGGTATGACCGCCACCACGTTCTGGCTGTGACGGGGCGCCGTGCGTCCGAGATGCGCGTCCTCTGCAGAAAGCGCTTCGAACGGCTGGCTGTATCCGGGGAAGGGGGACGTGAGCCTCAAGGCGGCGTAGCGGCGCGCGATGTACGCGGCCGCCGAGTCGTTCCCGGGAGTGCCCGTAAGGCGGCCCTCGAGCGCGTCGCTGGCGAGATACACGATGTCACTCTGGATCGCCCCCGGCCGCGCTGCAAGATCCGCGGGCGAAACCGGGGTCAGTCGCGGAGAGCAGGCGGCAATCGACAGAAGCAGTAATGGCCGAATCGCGCGCAGGTTTGATTTCATAGTCCCAAGTTATTTGTTATGAAGAAGCCCCGCCAACTTCGACGGGGCCTCTCGTAGTGATTGCTGCGCCGCTGGCTACTGCGGGGGCGGGAAGCCCGTGTTCGAATCCTGCGGCGCGTCCTGCTTCGGCACTCTGAAGCGCGGGGGACGTCCGAAGTTGTACTGGTACGTCAGGTACACCGAGCGGGAATCGAACGACCGCTGCGTAAACTGCACGGTCTTCTCGTCGCCAACCTTGACCTTGAACTTCATTGTGTTGAACGGATCCTGGATACGGAGCGAGACCGTCGAAGCGTCGTTGAACTTCTGCCTCACCGACAGGTTGCCCGCCTGCTGCGCCCAAAACTTCCCTCGTTCGAATGTCTGCGGTCCGCGATAGAAGTAGCTCGCCTGCACTGTCGTCGCCGGCGTGAACTGCATCGTGCCGTTTACACGCGAGGACCACATCACAGCGTTCGAGCCTACCGCCGAGCTCGCCGAGCCACCGTCCGTCACCATCTTGTAGATGTTGAAGCTGGCGAGTCCGTTGAACTTCTTTCCGACCTTGACCGTGCCGTTCAGATCAGTTCCGAATGAATTGCTGTTCTTCAGATTCTGAAAGCTGATCGTCGTTACCGGCCGCGAATCGATCGTGTCATTGGCGTTGATCGCTACGCGGATGATGTTCGACGTGTGCCTGTAGAACGGCGAGAACTGAAGCGTGCCCCGCTCGCCGGTGTGCGACCACCCGGCCTCGACCGCATCGGTATACTCCGGGTTCAGCTTCGGATTCCCGATGAACACGTTCTGCACGTCGAAGAACGTGGGGAACGGGTTGAGCTCCTGAGTTCCCGGACGGCGGATGCGGCGCGAATAGCTGAGCTTCATCTGCGTCGCCTGGCTCAGGTTGTAGTTCACGACTCCGCTCGGAAAGAGACTTCCGTACGAGTGCGGGTAGCTCGCCGCCGGCGTGGCAAGGGAGAAGTCCCGCTTCGCCCACTCGCCGCGCAGTCCGCCCTGAAGGTCGAACTTTCCCTTGCTCTTGCTCACGACACCATACACGGCCTGCACATTCTCGTCGAATGCGAAGGTGTTGCTGAGGTTGCTGCGAACCCAGGTTCCGGATCCGTTCGCGTCCTTCTGCACCAGAAAGTCGCGATGGAGCCAGCGGCCGTAACCCTTGAATCCGGACTCGAGCTTGGCCCCCGTTCCAAACACCTTCGTGTAGTCGAGCTGCCCGGTGAGCTGCGAGGTCCGTGAGCGCGTATCGTCGTTCTCACCCTGGATCTGGCCGCCGGTGCTGGTACCGCCGAGGCTCATTGGCTGAAGCCAGATCAGCGTCTGATCGGTGTCCTGCGTGTGGTTGAAGCGGAGCTCGGTCGACAGCTCGTTCTTCCTCGGCTCGATGGTGCGCTTCCACAACACCGCGTTGTCCGCCACCCAGCCTGACGCACCATGCGAGCGGTTCCGCGCGTACCGGGAGAAGAGGCTGCCGGCGCTGTTGAGCTCGTCGTAGTTGATGAGCGACGCGTCATCGCCGGTACGGTGGTTCGCACTGAACTGGTTGGAGACAACGTCCCGCTTGTTGACTTTGTAGTCGACGTTGCTGGTCCAATTCTGACCGCGATTGGTCGTCGGGTTGCTGATCGTCTGATTCGTGTAAGACTGTGCGGCGCCGGACGAGAGACGCTCGCGGTTGTCGACGCCGAGAATCGTGCGGCCATCGTTGTTGAACCCGGCGCTGTTGAAAAGGGTGAGCGCGCCTTCCTGATAACCGATGTTGCCGGAAGCGTTCGTGCGGTCGTACGCGGCGCCGCCCATCACGAGGCCGCCGCTCATTCCAAGATCCACGTTCTGCTTGAGAACGATGTTGATGATGCCGGCCATTCCTTCCGGGTCATACTTCGCCGACGGATTGGGAACGACTTCGACTTTGTCGACGATGTTCGCCGGAAGCGACTTCAGGTACCCGGCCAGCTGCGCGCCGGTGATCGGCGTCGGGCGCCCGTTGATCTGAATGACGACGTTCTCGTTTCCGCGAAAGCTGACTTTTCCGTCCCCGTCCACCTGAACTGACGGCACGGCGTCGAGCACCTCGCTCGCGTTCGTCGCCGTCGGCGCGACCTGCTTCGCCGTGTACGCATTGCGATCGGGCTGAACGGCCATCGTAGCGCGGTCAGTGGTCACGGCCACAGTCTGCAGCTCGACAGCAACCTGCGGGAGCGAAAGTGCGCCGAGGGCAACCGTCGGAGCGGCCGCGGTAATCGTGAAATCGAAGTTCTTCGGCGTGAATCCAATCGAAGTCACGCGAATGTAGTACGTGCCGGGACGGAGACCCTGAAGACGGAACGATCCGTTGTCATCGACGATGGCTCCCGTCGCGAGCACGTTCGTTCCGCGCGCACGAACGGCAACGGACGCGTGCGGGATTGGTGTGGTCGTTCCGGTGACGACGACCTTGCCGCTCACTTCGCCGATGCCGACGGGGAGGGGCTGATTCGAGGGTGCGCCGCCGGGGCCCTGAGCGCTGAGCGTGATTGCGCCGAGCAGCGAGGCGATTGTAAGTGCGAAAACTGTGTACCGCTTCATATGACGATCTCTCGGAAGAGTGGGAGCAAATGCCAAACGGCACGCGTTGACGAGCGGCGCCTTGGGATTAGTACGAGGTCGCCCCTGGGAGGGTTTCAAGTCGGGCCGCAGGGGGAATCGGGTGTACGACGCGCTGCTTAACGAAGCGTGTCTAATCCTTCGGTTCCGACATATCTGAAAGTCGGAATCGGTGCGAACAGGGGGGGAAGCTGTGGCTAGTTGCCGACCGGAACTGAATAGTCGAACAGGTATGAGTGCTTCGCGCCTTTGATGATGATGCTCATCGTTCCGGCGATCCCCGTCAGCTCGCCCGTTCCCGAATCGGGGACGACAGTGATCGAGAGTGACGGCGCCCCGCGGTTCATCGTCGCCGTGTGCTGAAGGGTGAAAGATCCCTTCTTTCCGTTCAGCGATCCCGTCACGCGCTCGATGGCGACGTATCCGGCAGAGCCCTTCGTGTAGCTGCCGGCAGTGAGCATCTCGCCCCTGCTCGTGCCCTCGAGATC
>JALYYD010000294.1 GCA_030946775.1 Gemmatimonadota bacterium | reverse complement strand
GCTACACTAGGCGGGAAAATACTGGGAGGCGCCCATAGCGAGCGCCAAGGCGACCAAACCTATTGCTGCACTGCTGGACATCGTGCCGCGTGGCTCGATGCCACCGCTCGACCCGCGTCCTACACATCGACTTGACGACGTTGTGACTGTTAGTCGTCCATACGCGTTGAGCTCACCAGCACCGAAAACAGCCGCGTCGGCTTATAAGGCCATGATGAGCGCTGCACATCCCGAATGTGCAACAAATCCAAACTTATTTAGCCCCGATCATGGGTACGCTACGAGCTGCTCTTTTCCTGTCAGAATACTCCTTCCGTGCCGCGCGATTTCTGTCAAAAATAATTCGTTGAGACTGGGTTAAGACAGTGTTTCGAATATCGCGGAGGAGCCGTTCTTGACCTGCCTGCAACGTAGAGACGCCGGTAGAGTCAAAAGTATGCATCCGCAACTGTTTTGTTCGCTGAATTTGGCCTTCAATAATTGGGGTAAATTCGCGCTCCAATTTCTTGATCTGCTCCGTTTGCGCAGGCGTGAGTTCAAGGCCCTCGTACAAACCCGGCGGCCGATGCATTATGGAGACTGGTAGCGGTTGCTGTGTAATGAGAGAGGGTAAGGAGTGATTTACAGGCGTGAAAAGTAGTGCCAGCAACAAATTACCATTAAGTAGTACCATCTTAGCTTCCCCTTAGGAGTAGATCATTAATTGCGACAAACCTGTATTACGCAGTCATCGCCCGCTTAGGCATAGTGCGATCTCCGGCGGACCGGTTCTTTTTCCAACAATGCGATCGATCGGCTGAGCGCTCGTCGCACGTTTCTCGGCCGAAGTCGATCTCAGCACCCTCTTGCCATTCACAATCACCGTCTCAACCAGATCTCTCACAAGCCACCCTGATGCAACTCCCGTCATAGTTCCGCCGTTTATGACAACACGTGCCGTATAACCCGCATCCTCTGTGATGCCGAGCGAAATCCGTACGCTGTCGCCGGAAGACGAGGTGTCGATGCTACTCAAGCTCCGAAAATCCGGAACCATTCGTCCCCGCTCCAGCTCTTTTCCTCCGGGCAAACCTAAAGACGGAAAGCGGGAGCATGCCCTCACTGCCGCAAACTGCTGATCGCTATATGCCGCAGAGTAGGGGTACAGCTTGCGGAGACTGTCCGCATACTCGGAAATGTCGCGGTCGAAGATCACGACTGTCCCGTGCGCGAAAGCGGTCGAATCGGTTTCTCTGCAGGACCCTGATTCATTGCAGAGAGTCACTACGTAAGTCCCTGCAATAGTTGCCCTGGAAGACAGCGGGGCGCGCCGCCTGACCGAGTTAGTCGCAGCACACGCGAGGCCTGAAAGAAGAAAGCTTAGTTGAATCACGCAGAGGGTTGGAAGTCTCATCTGCCTTACGCTCCGCTCTTGTCGGCCCAAAAATCACAATACGCAGAAGCGTGATCACCATTCATCGCCCAAGGATTCCCACGCATTATTGCGCCTTTGTAGTGGGGATCAAGTGGATCTCGATAATTGGCCGCGTTGGGATTGTTACTTTGTCCAAATGAGTCTTCTCCATCAACCGCCGCGACTCCTACAACGTGCGCTGCCTCATGTCGTAGAGTATGACGCATTCCCGGATAATTGCTTGGTCTGGAATAGATATATATCGTCCAGGTTCCACCTTCTCCCCCGTTTGTGACTCCCCTCACTTCTGCCTGGGTCCCGCCGGGCGCAGGTGTCAGCCAACGTTGGTCATATGCGGATATGTCGTCACGGGACAGCAATGCTAGCAAGTTGGATCCGAGGTTAGTGCAGAACTGATGGGGGTCAACGGTATCCCTCATTCTCTGCGCCTCCGTAGTGAAAAGTGCGGTTTCCCAACTAGCCAAGGTCCTCGATGGTGGCGGGGTCGAGAGAGAATCAACGTACTGATCATTTGCGGATTCGTTCCCCCAAGCAGCAAACCAAGATGTGTTACGATACCCCGGCCACGGCGGGTCGAATTGCGTCGGCGGCACCGCATTCCACGGAAGGCCCATACCGCCGGCCGAAACATGCCATTCATCTTCCCACTGTTCATAGATGTCCATCCAGCCGGCGACATCCTGGAAATTAACTTCGGCATCCCCGTACTCGAGTCCCCAGCTGTCGTCCCAAAAACCAGCGCCTGTGCCAGCGTAGCAAACGAAGTTGTCGTCAACAAATTCCCAGAAGCAATAACTATCTCCCGCAACCTGCATTTTCCGGGGCGGCTGCGAGGGTGTCAGTGGAGTGGTGACCGAGTCGGCCTCGCAGCCGAGAAGGAGTGCAAGGCCGATAAGTGCAGCCGTTCGCACGATTTGCGCTTCCAAAGTTCTCGAAAACCCCGCGCGTCCAGCCATTGTTAGCATCCCGGATGAAGTATCTGATCGAATACCGGGAGCGCCTCCCAGTCCGCTTGGCGATTCCGATGTGTTTCGCTTCACCAAGGTAGGTTTCAATCCCAGACTGCCATATGGTCGAACTTGGACACCATGCAGTCAATTTCGGACGCAACCGTGCTATGCGACGGGAATGCATCGCCAGTCGCTCGCGAACTCCTTCAGGCGTGCTTCCATTGGTGTTCTACGCACAATTCGTCACTATTATTCGCAGGAGATTCCCTTCTCAAACGGAAACAACGAATGAGGATTTTGGCATTTCTCCCTCCTCCTGGCCTCGAGAAGGTTCGTCGAGCCTTAGGCGCACGCGATTTCGCTGACCCAGTCGCGAGTCAATCGACTCTTTTTGAGCTCATGGATCAGGGCGGGTGGGATGTCATTATTATCGACCCGGAAATGGTACGCAACGATCGCGTTCCAAGCTTCATTCGCCGGCTCTCGAAGTGTTCGCGACCGCTGATCATTTACACTGAGCTGACTAGGGCTTCTGCGACAACCGTTGCGGGGCTGGCTTCGAATTGCTTAGCAGGCGTTATCATCCGCGATTTTGATGATTCGCCAGAGCTCTTACGGAGTGCTCTATCTAGGATTCCGATCGAATCCCTTGGGGCTCACCTTGCGGAGCGATTGTCATCAGATATCGACAATTTGCCGGTGGGACTCAAGAGAGCGACGATTGCGGCGTTCTGTTCCGCGCGGCTTTTGAATTCATCCACCCAGTATGCGAGGCTCAGTGGAATGACGCGCCGATCGGTCGACCGTTGGCTAATCCGTGTTGGGCTCCGCCCAGCGAGTTGGATTGTGGCCGCGGCGCAATTTCTTCGTAGCTACCCTTTGATAAGCTCTCCGCAAATTCCGTTCGCAGCCGTCTGTAGGGCAGCTGGATACGGTTCGGTCAGATCACTTCGCAACAATGCAATCCTTCTGACTGGATATGATCTGGATCGGCTGCGTTCCCGGAAAATGCATCTAAACGTGGTGGCGTTAATCGAAACCGCACTCCGCTTAGACAGTCCCCCACTACGGTAGTTACGCCCGACCGAAAATCCGAGCGAAGAAGTGCGTGATCGCCTCGATGTTCCGGCTGATGTCGTTGAACATCACCAACGCGAAGATCCCGGCGATGATCAGCAGCCCGCCACGCAGGATGTTCTCGCGCGTGCGGAGGCTGAATGGCTTCCCCTTGATCGTCTCGAGGATGTTGATGACGATCTGTCCCCCATCGAGCACCGGAATGGGCAGCAGATTCACGATCGCGACGTTGACGCTGATCGTCGCGATGAGGAGGAGCAGCGACACCCATCCGCTTCTCGCCACCTGAACCGACGCCTGCGCGATCGCGATCGGCCCGCCGAGCTGCGACGGATGAAGATTGCGCAGCGTCGTGAAGACGAGCCCGCCCATCGCTCCGATCATCTGCACGCCGCCGCCCAGCGCCTCACCGAACGGAATCGGATTGCGCAGCGACTTCGCCAGGAGACCGATCTTCCCCACTTCCTTCGGCTTTCCGGTGAGTGTATCGGTCATCGTGTCAGCCGCGGGCGTCACCGTCACGCTCATCGGCTTTCCGTCGCGCATAAGCGTCAGTGCCAGCGGAACGTTCGTCGACGCTTCGATCTTACGCTGGAAATCTTCCCACTTATTAATTGGCGTACCGGCGATCGCGACGAGACTGTCGCCCGATTTCAAACCGGCGGCTGCCGCCGGCTTTCCGGGAAGAACCTGATCCACCGCCGCCGAAGGTGTCGGCTTTCCGTAATAGACAAGAATCCCTACGCACAGCACGAACGCGAGTATCACGTTCATCGTCACGCCAGAAAGCATTATGAACAACCGCGCCGCGAGTGACTTCGACTCGAACCAGCGGTTCTCGGGAACGTCCTTCGGCCCGAACGGCTTCATCGCATTCGGATCGCTGTACTCGGTGTGGACTGCCGCATCGGCGGCGACATCCGCCGGCTTTTCGATCCCGGCTTCGCTTCCGCCCTCGAGAAAAGCGGTCGCTTCATCCTCACGCGAGGCCATTCGCACGTATCCGCCAAGCGGTATCGCGGCGAGCCGATACTCCGTCTCGCCGAATCGCTTGCTGATTAGCGCCGGTCCGAATCCGACCGAAAACCTCGGCGCATATACGCCGGTCAGCTTGGCGGCGATGAAGTGCCCGAGCTCGTGCACGAAGATGACGAGGCCGAATACGATGAGCGGTGCGAGGATGCTTAGCATTTGAACATTTCCTTCACGTGTCTCCGCGCCGAGGAATCGGCGGCGAGCAATTCTTCCTTCGTCATTCCTGCATTCCCGCCAAACGCGTCGAGTGCTGAAGAGATTCCGCGCGAGATGTCCGTGAAAGTAATCCGTCCGGCGAGAAACGCCGCCACCGCGCACTCGTTGGCGCCGTTGAATACGGCCGGCGCCGCGCCGCCGCGCTTCCCCGCTTCGATGCCAAGCCGCAGCGCCGGGAATCTCGACTCATTCACCTTCTCGAACGTCATCGGAGAGAGAGCCACCGGATCAAAGCTCGGTACCCCCGAATCTTCCAAACGCTCCGGGTGAGTCAGCGCATAAAGGATCGGCAGCTCCATCGAGGGAACGCCCAGCTGCGCCAGCACGCTGCCGTCAATGAACTCGACGAATGAATGCACCACGCTCTGGGGATGCACGACAACTTCGATACGGTCGTACGGAATCCCGAACAGGAAATGCGCCTCGATTACCTCGAGCGCCTTGTTGGCGAGAGTAGCACTGTCCACTGTGACCTTCTTCCCCATTCTCCACGTCGGGTGCCGTAGCGCTTCCGTGATCGTCGCATTCGCCAGACGCTCCGAATCCCACTCGCGAAAGGGTCCGCCCGATGCGGTGAGAATCACGCGGCGCACTTCCGTCTTCGGACGCGCCGCGATGCATTGAAGTATCGCGCTGTGCTCGCTGTCCACCGGGATCAGCTCGGCGTTTCCGCGCACACGCGCCGCTTGCACGAGCTCACCTGCGATGACAAGCGTCTCCTTGTTAGCGAGAGCTACGCGCTTCCCCGCGTCGAGAGCCGCCAGCGTCGCATCGAGCCCCGCCGCCCCGACGACTGCGTTTATGACGATGTCGGCGCCCTCGCACGTCGCCGCCTCCACGAGACAGTTCTCACCGGTGCGCCACTTCTCCTGGCCGTTCGTTCCCGAACCCGCGTTCGCCTCCACGAGTCCGACGTAGCCGGGATGGAATTCCCCGACTTGCTCTGCGAGGAGCACGGAGTTGCTATGCGCAGTGAGGGCGGCGACGGAGAACCTGTCGCGATGGCGGCCGAGTACCTTGAGTGCGCTGGTGCCGATGGATCCGGTCGAACCAAGCAGCGCGACACCCTTCAAGCCGCGAGCGCCCCCCGCGCGAGTCATCTCGGAATCGGCAGCATCAGCTTTCCGAGCACGAGATACGCGATCGGAAGTACGAACAGCAGACTGTCGAAACGGTCCAGAATTCCGCCGTGCCCCGGGAGCAGCGTCGAGCTGTCCTTCACGCCGGCCTCCCTCTTAAGCAGCGACTCAGCGAGATCGCCGATCTGTCCGACGGCGCTGACGATGATCCCGAACAGCACCGCGCCCTGGACCGTGAGCCCTAGCTGCGCGTATGGCATCATCAGAAATCGCACGTACAGCAGGCACACGACAACAGTGAGAATGAGCCCGCCGAGAGCACCGGCTACCGTCTTACCCGGACTCACCGACGGCATCAGCTTCTTCTTGCCGAACAATCTCCCGAACGCATACGCGCCGATGTCCGTCGCCCAGGTGAGCAGTATCGGGAGCAGCGCGATAAGAGTTCCCGCCAGCGCGCCGACGGCGTACGGATGATACCGCAGCGCGTAAACATAGGTGATGAGGCTGGCGTAGATCACTCCGAAGACGGTGATCGCCACCGACGGGAGAGGCCGTCCTTCGACGCTGCGGAACCAGAGCGTGCTCGCGAAGAGCAGCAGCACGATCGCGACGATGCCGGTCAGCGGAAAATTGAAAACGCCCAGCCGCGAAGCGTGAACGGCGATCGGGATCAGCGCCGCGAGAGCGATTCCGGCCGGCTCGAACGCGCGCGTGCCGGTTTCCTTGGAGAATCGGAACAGCTCCCACGCGCCAAGCGCGGAGAGAATCGCCAGCATCGTGGCAAGAGCCCAGTCACCGAGATAGATGACCGCCACGCCGGCCGGCGCAGCGATGACCGCGAAGATGATCCGCCGTGTCAGCTCTGACACGCGATCAGACTTCCATTATTTCGGCTTCTTTCCCCTTCAGGAGCTCGTCGATCGTCCCCATGAACTCGTCGTGCACTTTCTGTAAATCCTTCTCGGCGTGCTTGACGTCGTCCTCGGAAACCTTGTCCAGCTTCTTCAGCTTGTCGCGGCCTTCGCTGCGCGCGTGACGGATGCCGATGCGCGCCTCTTCGGCGAGCTTGTGCACGACCTTCACCAGATCCTTGCGGCGCTCTTCGTTGAGCGCGGGGAGCGGGACCCGAATCACTCCGCCCTGAGTCATCGGATTCAAACCGAGGTCGGAATCGCGCAGCCCCTTCTCGATCGCCTGCACCAGACCCTTGTCCCACGGTGTGACGGTGAGGAGACGCGGCTCAGGTGCGGACACGCTCGCCACTTGATTGATCGGCATCGACTGGCCGTACGCATCTATGCGCACAGTGTCGAGAAGGTTGGTCGTCGCCTTCCCGGTGCGAATGGAAGCGAGCTCGCGCTTCGAGCTCTCGAGCGACTTCTCCATCTGTGTGCGGCAATCCTTCACGATCTGCGGAATCGTAATCATTGGACGATAGTTCCCACTTTTTCGCCCTGGAGCGCGCGAGCGACTTCCCCGTGGCGATGAATGTTGAGCACGATGATCGGGACTTTGTTTTCCTTGCACAGCGTGATGGCGGTCTGATCCATCACTCCCAGCTCCTGCGACATCACGTCCTTGTAGCTGATGGTATCGAACTTCGTCGCGTGCGGATCGAGCTTCGGGTCGGCGGAGTACACGCCGTCCACGCTCGTCGCCTTGACGATGACGTCGGCCTGGATCTGAATGGCGCGCAGCGCCGCGGCGGTGTCGGTGGAGAAATAAGGATTCCCCGTTCCGGCGGCGAAGATCACCACGCGCTTCTTCTCGAAGTGGCGGATGGCTCTCCTTCTGATGAACGGCTCGGCGATCTCCTTCATCCCGATCGCCGTCATCACACGGGTGTCCATCCCCGATTTCTCGAGCACGTCCTGCACGGCGAGGGCGTTGATGACGGTGCCGAGCATTCCCATATAGTCGGCGGCGACGCGGTCCATTCCCATCTTCGAGAGCTGCGCGCCGCGCACAATGTTGCCGCCGCCGATGACGAGCCCAACCGAGGCGCCCATCCCGACAATGTCCTTAACTTCACCAGCCAGCCGCTGAATTACGTCGAAGTCAAATCCGGACCGCTTGTCTCCGGCGAGAGCCTCGCCGGAGAGCTTGAGCAGTACGCGGGGATATTTCAGCTTGGCCAAGTGCGCCTCTTACTCCTCGCCCATCTGGTAGCGGACGAAGCGGCGGACCTGGATGTTCTCGCCGAGCTTGGCCGAAGCTTCCTTGATCAGGTCGCCGACGGTCTTCTTCGGCTCGCGAACCCACGCCTGGTGGACGAGGGCGACGTCCTTGTAGAACGACTCCACCTTTCCGGAGACGATCTTCTCGACGAGGTTCTCGGGCTTGCCGCTCTCGCGAACCTGCTGCTCGAAGATGGCGCGCTCGCGGTCAACCTTGTCCTGCGGAACGGAATCCTTGTCCACGCCGACCGGCGCGGCCGCCGCGATGTGCTCGGCGATGTACTTCACCAGCTGCTTGAAGTCGTCGGTGCGGGCGACGAAGTCTGTCTCGCAGTTCACCTCGACCATAACGCCGACCTTGCCGTTGTGGTGGATGTAGCTGGAGATGAGGCCTTCGCTCGTCTGCTTGCCGACGCGCTTCTCGGCCTTGGCGATACCCTTCGCGCGGAGATGGTCGGCGGCCTTCTCCATCTCGCCGTTGTTTTCTTCGAGCGCCTTCTTGCATTCCATCATCCCCGCGCCGGTGCGGCGGCGGAGCTCGTTTACGTCTTTGGCTGAGATTGCGGTCTTCGTCATTTCTTTACCGCCGGTGTTGCCGGCGTCCTTTGTATTCGTGAAAACGCCGCCGGGGTAAGTCTCCGGCGGCGTAAGAAAATTTAACCTTCCTGCTCGGGTTCGGCGGCAGGCTCTGCTTCGCCTTCCCCCTCTCCTTCGCCGCCGACCTTTAGCCGGGCAGCGATCGCCTCAGGCTTGGCTCTGCGTCTTCGTGGACGGCGTTTGCGCTTACGATCGCCTTCGCCCTCCGGTTCCGCGCCCCTGTCGGAGCTGTAGGTGTAGCTCTCCGTCTCTTCGACTTCCTCGCGTACCGGAGCTTCGCGGCGCGCTTCGATGATTGCGTCGGCGATCGCCTTCGTCATCAGCTCGACGGAGCGGATGGCGTCGTCGTTGCCGGCGATCGGAACGGTGATCAGATCCGGGTCGGCGTTTGTATCAACGAGAGCGATGAGAGGAATCTTCAGCTTGTTGGCTTCAGCAACCGCGATGCGCTCCTTCTTCGAATCGACGACGAACATCAGGCCCGGCAGGCGGGTGAGATTCTTGATGCCCGACAGATTCTTGGAGAGCTTGTCGCGCTGACGGGACATCATCAGCTGCTCTTTCTTGGTGTAGTTCTCGAAATCGCCGCCGGCTTCGCTGCCAGCCTCGAGATCCTTCAGCTTCCGGACCTGCTTCTTTACCGTCTGGAAGTTGGTGAGGAGACCGCCCAGCCAACGCTCGGTGACGTACATCGCGCCGCAGCGCTCCGCTTCGTCCTTGACGATGTTGACGAGCTGCCGCTTGGTGCAGACGAACAGAACGTTGTCGCCGCGGAGAATCACTTCCCTCGCCAGCTTCTGCGCCAGCTCTAGCTGGCGAAGCGTCTTCTGCAGATCGATGATGTGAATCCCGTTCCGCTCGGCGAAGATGAACCGGCGCATTTTGGGATTCCAGCGACGCGTCTGGTGTCCGAAGTGGACACCGGCCTCGAGAAGCTGATCCAGATTGGGTTGAGCCATTAAGTGATGATCTCTCGGTTTAGCGCTTGGAGAACTGGAACTTCTTACGTGCTTTCGGACGGCCGGGCTTCTTGCGCTCGACAGCGCGAGCGTCGCGCGTGAGGAGCTGGAGGCCGCGGAGCTTGACGCGGTACGACTCGTCGATCTTCACCAGCGCGCGGGCGACTGCGAGACGCAGCGCTCCGGCCTGGCCGGTGAGACCGCCACCCTCGAGCTTGGCAGTGACGTCATAGCGGCCGAGCGTGTCGGTCGCCGTGAACGGCTGCTGGATCGAGGAGACGTATGACGGGCGCGGGAAGTAATCGCCAAGAGTGCGGCCGTTGACCGTCCACTTGCCCGATCCCGGCTTCAGATAAAGACGGCAGACGGCTTCCTTCCGCCGTCCGATCGTGTGCGTCGTTGAATCAGCCATTACTTCGAGTCGTCCTTCTTGAGGTTGAGCACTTTCGGCTGCTGCGCTGCGTGAGTGTGCTTGGCATCGGCGAAAACGCGGAGCTTGCCGCGGAGCTTCTGTCTGCCGAGGGCGGTCTTCGGAAGCATTCCGTAGACGGCCTTCTCGATGACGCGCTCGGGGTGCTTGGCGAGCATTGTCGCGAACGGCGTGAAGCGCTCGTGGCCCATGTAGCCGGTGTGGCGGAAGTACAGCTTCTGATCCGCCTTCTTGCCGGTGACCTTCACCTTCGCTGCATTGATGACGATGACGTTGTCACCGGTATCCATGTGCGGCGTGAACATCGGCTTGTGCTTGCCACGAATGATGCGCGCGACTTCGGTGGCCAGGCGTCCGAGCACCATTCCTTCGGCGTCGACGATGAACCACTCGTGCTTGATGTCAGTTGGAGTCGCGGAGTAAGTCTTCATTGATGAGCGTAGCGAAAAAAAAGAAAATGATCCCGCGTCTCGCCCGAAGGCCGGACAGCGGGTGGTTTTGGTGCCGATAAGTGGTTTTACGACAGCCTTTTAAGGTACCGGACTGGGCTGTAAGTGTCAACCCGAGTTCGGGTGAAGTGAACTGCCACTGAAGGCTACCGGCTGGGGGCTGTCGGCCGAGCCTGCTGGCGGCTGCGGGTCTTTCCGGCGGGAGACCTGTTTCCCCTATGAAAACCGCAGAGTTCAGGCGTTGTCGAAGGCGTCTTGAAGCTTTTTCGTGTCGATCTTCTTCATCTGCAGCATCGCCATCATCGCCGCGTTCGCCTTTTTGGGATGGTCCCGGTCGCCGATCAGCTTGCCGAGAACGGTGGGGATGATCTGCCAGGAGAGGCCGAATTTGTCCTGCAGCCAGCCGCACATGTCTTCGCGGCCGCCGTCCGAGAGCTTGGACCAATAGGTGTCCACTTCCTCCTGGGACTCGCAATTCACCACCAGCGAGATCGCCGGCGTGAACTTGTATTTCGGGCCGCCGTTCAGCGCCAGATACTGCTGCCCGAACAGCTCGAACGGAGCGACGATGACCGAGCCCTTCGGCCCCGGCCCCGCATCCCCGTAGCGGCTCACATTACCGATGCGCGAATCCGGGAAAATCGACGTGTAGAAATTCACCGCCTCTTCCGCGTTGCCGTCGAACCAAAGAAACGTCGTGATTTTTTGCATTCAACAAATCCTGGTTAGCCGTGATCGTTCCGTTTTTCAGCCCGTAGCCGCGAGCCGCTCCGCCCAAAGCCCCCGGCCGGTAGTCCTGAGTTGCAGTTACTCCAGCTCAACCAGCAGCGCGCCCTTCTCAACCGCCGCGCCCACTTCCGCGTGCACCGCCCTCACCCTCCCCGCGCCGACCGCGCGCAGCTCGTTCTCCATCTTCATCGCCTCCATCACGACTACGCCCTGCCCTGCCTGAACCTCGTCGCCGACTTTGACGTTGACGCGAACGATCAAACCCGGCATCGGCGCCTTCACCGGCGCTGGACCCGCCGGCCCTTCAGCCGCGGCGCTCATTTCGCGAATCGCGCGCGTACGCTCGTCGAGCGCCTCCGCCTCGAAGCGGTGGCCGTTCACCCAGATCGTATAGCTGCCGCGGCCCTCGCGCTTCTGTACTACCGCGCGGTGGATCTCGTTGCCGATCGTGACCACTCGCACCGGACTTCCCTCCGCATCCGCCATCTCAATAGGAAGGAGTTCCCCCTGATAACGCACCCCGTCCGCGTCGAGCGAAACCTCGCGCGTTTCCCCGTTCAGCTTGACGATGTACTTCACGCGGCGGGCACCAATTCGCAAACCGTCTCCACGTGTGCAGTCTGCGGAAACATGTCGAACGGCTGCAGCGACTCGGTGCGATACGACGGAAGACGCGAGAGATCACGCGCCAGAGTCGCTGGATTGCAGCTCACGTAGAGGATCGCCTTCGTCGTCGCGGCGTTTGCCTCGAGAAACTCCGCGACCTTCGCATCCATCCCCGCCCGCGGCGGATTCGTGACGATCACATCAGCCGGCAGTGCGTCACCGATGACATCCTCGACGCGGCCACGCAGCGCGCGCGACGGCCGCGCGAGGCGACGTGACGACCACTCTGAAGCTTCGCGATCGAGCTCGATCGCTGTTACGGTTATTCCACTTTTCGCGAGTGCGATCGCAGTGTCGCCCAGCCCGGAGTACGCGTCAACGACTGTCTCCGGAGAATGCGACATCACTTTCGCTATGAGATACTCCTGCAGCTCGGCGGCGATTTCGGGGTTCACCTGGCCGAACGACGCGGCGGGAGTCTTCTCCTCGCGGCGATCCTCGACGAGACGCATCTCGCCGAGCTCCGGCTCCCACCAGAGCGCGCGCACCGAAGGCACCGCGTCCAAAAAGTCTTCGCTCTCGCGCCATTGCCGCCCTCCATAAAGAACGAATGTCGCGCCTCCAGGAGTCATCCTCACGCTGCCGCGCAGCTCCTTCGCGTCGGGAAAATGGCGCGACTCCGTCATTATGTCGTGCCAGGTCGTGACGATCGAGCGCTCGGTTATCGGACAATCGGCAAGCGCGAACACCTGCGACGGATTGTCGTACCGGTGCAGTCCGGCGATCCATCGCTCGCCGCTCCGGCGAATCGCGAGAGTAAGCTTCGTTCGGTACCGCCACTGCTTCGCGCTCGGTCGCACCGGCTGCAGCGACGACGCGTCGCGCTTGGCGATGCGCTGCATCGCGTCGCCGACGATTAGTTTTTTCGCGGATAGCTGCGCGTCGTAGGCGATGTGCTGGATCTGACATCCGCCGCAGCGGTCGCCCGTGTAATGCTCGCACGACGGATCGATCCTGTCCGCGGAGGCGGATACTATAGTATTGAGAGACCCTCTCGCGAAGTGACCCTTCCCCGAGATGCGTGCGGTGACGATGTCGCCCGGCGCGGTGCGCGGAACGAACACGACAAGCCCGTTGTTTCGTCCCACTCCGTCGCCGCCGGCGGCGATGGAATCGATGTTGACGCTAACGACGCTCGCCATCGTCAGCGCAATCCCTCGAGGAGCCCGGCTTGGCGCCAGGAGCTGGCGGTGGCGGCCGGTTCAGGCGCGCTCAGCGTGGAATCGGGTTTCCTCGGACCGCGCTCGTGATTCGCGAGCAGCGCCGCGGCGATTGCCGCCGCACGAAAGCTCTGCTCGTCCGGCCGGCGGGCGAGAATCTCGGGCAGCTTTCGCTCCAGCCACTGGATCTCGATGTCGCCGCGGCGAAAGTCCTCATCGTCCATCAGGCGGATGTGAAAGTCGCGCGATGTCTCGACGCCGAGTATGACAAGATCGGTGAGCGCGCGCCGCATCCGCACGATTGCGTGCTCGCGCGTCGGCGCCCAGACGATGAGCTTCGCCAGCATCGGGTCGTAGAAGAGACCCACTTCGCTGCCCGTTTCGATGCCGCCATCCCATCTCACGCCCGGTCCACTCGGCAGATGCAGATACTCGATGCGTCCCGTTGATGGAAGGAATCCGTTGGACGCGTCTTCGCTGGTAATGCGGCATTCGATCGCCCATCCGCGCGGAACGATCTCCTCCTGCTTGAATGGCAGCTTCTCGCCGGCGGCGATGCGAAGTTGCCACTGCACGAGATCTATTCCGGTGACGAGCTCTGTGACCGGATGCTCGACCTGGAGCCGGGTGTTCATCTCCAGGAAATAAAAATTGCCGGACGCATCGAGCAGGAACTCGCACGTGCCGGCGTTCACGTAACCGGCGGCGCGCGCGGCGCGCACCGCCGTCTCGCCCATCTTCTTTCTCAATGCTGCGTCAACAGCTACGCTCGGCGCCTCTTCGACCATCTTCTGATGGCGGCGCTGAACCGAGCACTCGCGCTCGCCGAGCGAGAGCACCTTGCCGTGGGAGTCGGCGAGAATCTGGATTTCGACGTGGCGCGGACGCTCGATGAATTTCTCGACGTAAACGGCGTCGTCGCCGAAGGAGGCCTTCGCTTCGCGCCGTGCCGCGTCGAGGGAAGAGGCGAGATCGCTTTCCTTTGTGACGACGCGCATCCCCTTCCCGCCGCCGCCGGCCGCCGCCTTGAGAAGAATCGGGTATCCGAACTTCTTCGCGATCGTCGCCGCTTCCGCCGCGTCCTTGAGAGGCTCGGTAGTTCCAGGGACGACGGGCACGTCGTGCTTCAGGGCGAGCGTTCGCGCCGCGGTCTTGCTCCCCATCGCCGCGATCGCTTCGGCCGGTGGTCCGATCCAAACGAGACCTGCGTCGCGAACCGCGCGCGCAAACCATTCACGCTCGGATAGAAAACCGTAGCCGGGGTGGATCGCCTGCGCGCCGGTCTTCTTCGCCGCCTCGATAATCTTTTCGCCGACGAGATAGCTCTGGTTCGAAGGGGGCGGACCGATGAGAACCGCCTCGTCCGCTTCGCGCACGTGAGGGGCGCGCGCATCCGCCTCCGAATACACCGCCACCGCTTTGACGCCGAGCTCGTGGCAGGCGCGGATGACGCGCAGCGCTATCTCGCCGCGATTGGCGACGAGGATCTTATCGAACACTTCGGATGCTTGACCGTGGATTGATCATTCAAGAGAAAGGTAGTTGAGCAGGAAGGCGCGGCAACAGACTTGCGGCGTTACTCGGTGTTATTTCACCGCGTCACCGTCTTGATGGAGCACCTCAACAACTGGAGCCTTCGAAATGCGTGTCATCAGATTCCTGCTCGTTGTTCTCTCGATCTGTGCAGTCCGGACTGCCGCCGCGCAGCGCGCCCAGCCGATCGGCGTCTCGCCGCAAATCAGCGCGCACGCAACGAAAACCTTCGCCGCGGCGAAGAAGGGCGTCGCCGACCTGCCGGGAAACAGCGGAACCCCGCGATGGGTCCGATGGGGATTAGTCGGAGCGATCGGTGGCGCGGTTCTCTTCACGCTCGCCGATGGATTCAGCAACGGTGCCCATTCGACGGGAAGCAACATCCTTGCGGGGGCGGCGACGGGGTTCGTGGTCGTCGGTGGCGGGGTGCTTCTATACGATTCGATCTGCTCCGGGGGCTCGGGGCATTCCGGATTTTGCGGGCGGTAGAATTTCCGCTTGCAGCGGTGGCCGCGCGATGTATCTCTTAATGTGCCACCGCGGAGGAGCGAGAGATGGTAAGAGCTGATACGAATGGTGCCGCTCCGGTAAGCCTGCAGGAGTTTCTCGCTGACCGGGCGCGTACGGCAACTGATGCGAGACTCGCCGTTGACGTCTCAGTCGGGACTACAGCGTTCATTGTCGCGCGTTATCTGCGGCCGGAATGGTGGCTGCTTCTGGCGAGCGCGGGGCTGGTACTCTTCGCGTTCGGAGCGTGGGCAGTGCTTACGCGCCGGATAGACGCCGCCACCGCCCCTCCGGCGTCGAGCGCGTTTCTCAAGGGTGCACGGGCGCTGATTGGCTGGCTCGGTGTCGCCGCAGCGGCGGGCACCCTCTTCAGCGCCTGGACAATCGTGATGGGCACCTGGATCAGCTGACGACAGATCCGAAACCATCACGCTGTCGTAGTGTATACGAGAGGTTGGAATCCCCCCGTTAGGAGCCATAAATGATCGCCAGCATTGCCCGTGGTCTCGCCATCGCCGCAGCAGCAGTGGGCGGAACTTTCGCAATCTCAGCTTCGACGACGGACCGGAGCATGCTCTCCGATTCGCTGCCGGCTCTCAACGCAGATGCGCCGCTCTCGCCGACGAAGGGGAAGGAGACGGCAGTTTTCGCCGGCGGCTGCTTCTGGGGAATCGACGCCGTATTCAAGCACGTGAAGGGCGTCATCGAAGTGACCTCCGGTTACGCGGGCGGTCGACCTGTAAATCCGAGCTATGAGGAAGTCTCGTCCGGCACGACCGGGCACGCGGAGTCGGTGCGCGTCATCTACGATCCGTCGCAGGTGACATACGCTCAGCTTCTGCAGGTGTTCTTTACATCCTTCGATCCCACCGAGCTGAACAGACAGGGGCCCGATGTCGGCACGCAGTATCGGTCGGCGGTTTTCTACCTGAACGATGAGCAGAAGCGGCTGGCGCAGGCGTACATCGCGCAGCTCACCGCGGCGAAGACGTTCAGCAAGCCGATCGTGACCGAGGTGACGAAGCTCGGCAACTTCTCGCCGGCGGAATCGTACCACCAGAATTACCTCGCGCTGCATCCGTACCAGCCGTACATAGTGATCAACGATGCTCCAAAGCTGAAGCACCTCAAGGCGTCGCTGCCATTGCTGTACAGCGAATCGCCGGCACGGTAAGGTTCGGTAGATTACCCAAGGGTGCGACGATGTCGCGCCTTTTTTTTATCCGGATGGCACTGATACTGCATTTTTGGGCCCTGACCGGAGCTGGAAAACTCACATCTGTGGGAGCGGGACAGAATGGCGACGCGAAATATTGATCGCACTCAAGACAATGTCCCGCTTGCACTCGCGCAACTCGAGGAGGTCTTCCGTCAGGCGCCCGCTTTCTTTGCCGTCCTCCGCGGGCCCGGGCATGTATTCGAGAGAGTCAACACTGCTTTCACCAGCCTGATCGGCAACGAGGCAGTGGTTGGGAAGACGGTCCTCGAGGCGATCCCGGAAATCGCGGGACAGGGATTCATCGAACTCCTCGACCACGTACTCGCAACGGGCGAGACCTATACCGCCAGAGCCGCCGAAGCCAGGCTCAAGCGCCGTCCGGACGGGCCGCTCGATACGATTTTTGTCGATTTCGTTTACGCGCCGCTGAAGGATAAAAGCGGGCGACCGACCGGCGTAATCGTACACGGAGCGGACGTCACCGAGCAGGTGGAGGCCCGCCTCAATGCCGAGAGCGTGACCGTCGAGCTGGAGGCGCAGATCGAGGAGACCAAAGCGGTCGCCGAGGAGCTGGAGCAATCGAACGATCAACTCCAGGAAATCAACGTTGAAGTCGAAGAGGCGCGCGACCAGGCGCAAGCAGCGACCGCGCGGCTGCGCGAAGTGCTCGACAGTCTGGCCGAGAGCGTAACTGTTCTCGACCACGACTGGAGACTTTCATACCAGAACCCGGCCGCGAAGGAAGTGGCGAGAGTTCTCGGAAAGGATCCGGACACACTCCTCGGCCGCGACATCTGGGAGGAGATCCCCGAGCTCCGCGGGACGCGATTCGAGGCGGAGACAAGACGCGCCGTCGAGGAGCAGCGAGTGGTCGAATACGAGGAAATGCTGGAGTCACTCGGTCGCTGGTTCGAGGTGCGCGCGGTTCCGTCTGCGAACGGAGTAACCACTTTTTCGCGCGACGTCACCGAACGGTATAAGGCGGCCGAAGCGCTCGCTCAGAACGAGGAGCAGTTCCGGGCGCTTGCGAACCTGATTCCCACACTCGCGTGGATGGCCGATGCGAATGGCTGGATTTTCTGGTACAACGACCGCTGGTACGAGTACACAGGCACCACTCCTGCGCAGATGGAAGGATGGGGGTGGCAATCCGTTCACGACCCCGAAGTGTTGCCATCGGTTCTTGAACAATGGACCTCATCGATAGCGACCGGCAAACCCTTCGAGATGGAGTTTCCTCTCCTCAGCGCGGCGGGGGAATTCCGATGGTTCCTTACCCGAGTTGCGCCGCTCAAGGACAATTCAGGCAAGGTGCTTCGTTGGTTCGGAACCAACACCGACGTCCAGGCGCAACACGAAGCCACCGACGCGGCCAACGCGGCGAACAAGGCAAAATCGGATTTCCTCGCGGCAATGAGCCACGAGACCCGCCAGCCCATCAATGCGACCCTCTCATTTCTGCAACTGATGGAGATGGGGATGTACGGCGAGATCAACGGCGAGCAGAAGACGGCGCTCGAGCGGATGCGCAAGAACCAGGAGCAGCTGCTCTCGGTAATAACGGATATTTTATCCTTCGCGCGACTCGAAGCCGGGCGCGTTGAGCTTCAGGCGGAAACGATCGACCCGGCGAAGATACTCGAAGAGCTGCCCGCGTACGTCGAGCCGCAGATCACAGCCGCAGGCCTGCAGTTCGCCGTTGCCCCAAACTCATTGGCAGACCATTCGCTGGCCGTCGGGGACCGCGACAAGGTTCTCCAGATTCTCACCAACCTGCTCACGAACGCAATCAAGGCTACCTCCGCAGGAGGCCGCATCTCGGCCGGCTACAACGTCGGCGCTCAGTCGGTTTCCTTCTTTGTGGAAGACACAGGGATCGGAATTGCACCCGATAAGATCGAGATGATCTTCTCGCCGTTCGTACAGCTCGAGCGGGCGCTTAATCGGCCACGAGAAGGGGTCGGGCTCGGCCTTGCGATCAGTCGGGATTTTGCTCAGGCGATGGGCGGCACTCTTACGGCAACGAGCTCGCCCGGATCGGGCAGCAGGTTTACCCTCACCTTACCAAAAGCGGTCTGACCGGCGGTTAACGGCGCTCGGAGATGGTCGTGATCGTCATCGTTTGATTGTGAAGCTCGCACGCGACGCTGGGGTTCAGCGGCGAGACCTCCCCATAGGAATAGAACCCGGCAACGCAGGCGCGCGGTCCGAAAATGTTACGCGCATTCTCGATTTCTTCCGCTGTGCGCAGCTGCAGCAGCAGCTTCCGGCCGATGCAGCTGACGAGGAGCACGAAATCGGGAGCCGAATCGTTCGCGCTCGCGTTTTCGGCCGCGGTACCGGCAGCGTCGATCAGTCGATCGAGGTTGGCTTGCATCAATCGCGCGCGGAATCCCTGAGGCACGTCGCCGGCGAAGGTGACGCTCCCCGCGAGTTCGTCGACCGCCAGAAGGGTACGCGTTCTTACTTCCTTTCCCGACGTCGAGCGGATCTCGAGCGGAAAAAGCAGGCCTGACGCAGGAAGCGCGAACGAGCGCGGCCCGAGAACGCGCTTGTAGACGGACAGCGCAGCTTCTCCGTCGAGCTCGAAAAGCACATTCCCCTCCGACCTTGTCACGACCATCTCGTTTCCGAAGGGCTCCCAGCCGCCAAGCGAGCCCATCCCGACCGAAAGAGCTGCGCCATACAGCCCCACCGCTACGGCACGGTTCGCCGTCGGCGTGGAGTTGAGCCCGACCTTGGTCTGTTCGAAGGCGGCACCGTCAGAGGCGAGCCCGCCGGTGATCGTCGTGCCCCGTGGTAGTGTCTTCGCCAGCCCTCGCACCAGGCCGGTGCCATTGACATTGATCCCCTCCGAAAAAACGAGCACGTGCCGTAGTCCGGCGGGGTCCAGCCTCTGGCCAAGCGTCGCGCCCACTTCTTCGCTTGCTGACGCGGACTTAATCCCTTCTTCGACGGCAGCAACGCGGGAACTGTCGAACTTGATCGCCGTCGCCGCGCCGCCTTTTTCAATCAGCGTAGTGCCAGCAATTACATCAGGGGCGGTTATGCTGACTATCGCCGCGGAGGGATACCGCTCCCGGATGGACTCGAAAAAAGACGCGGTGCCAAATTCTTCGCGCCCTCCGATGAGCAGCACCAAATCCGCGTCGGGCACGCTCGTAGCGCTGGCATTGGACCAGCCGGGAAGGGTCTCAAAAATAATCTGTTCAGTTTGCATAGCGGACGAACCTAACGGAAGATTCGTTCCAAAACCCTCAATCAGCTTTATAGAGGAATGTTTCCGTGCTTCTTCGCCGGATTCCTGTCCCTCTTGTTCTGAAGCGTCTCAAGCGCGTCAATCAGCATCGGCCGCGTATCGCGCGGGTCAATGATATCGTCGAGGTACCCGCGCGCCGCCGCGATGTACGGATGCGCGAACTTCTCACGGTACTCCTCGATCTTCGCGTCCGTCGCCTTCTGCTGGTCCTTGCTCTCGGCGATCTCCTTCTTGAACAGAATCTCCACCGCGCCCTTCGGCCCCATCACCGCGATCTCGGCCGTCGGCCAAGCGACGTTGAAGTCGCCGCGAATGTGCTTGGAGCTCATAACGTCATACGCACCGCCATACGCCTTGCGGGTGATGACGGTGAGCTTCGGCACCGTCGCCTCGCAGTAAGCGTACAGGAGCTTCGCGCCGTGGCGGATGATTCCGCCGTGCTCCTGCGAGGTTCCGGGCAGGAATCCCGGCACATCCTCGAAGGTCACGATCGGAATGTTGAACGCGTCGCAGAACCTGATGAACCGCGCCGCTTTGACGGACGCGTTGATGTCGAGCACACCGGCGAGAACCGCCGGTTGGTTGGCGACGATCCCGACACTGGAGCTGCCGATGTGTGCAAAACCGCAGATGATGTTCTGCGCGTAGTCGCGGTGCACCTCGTAGTACTCGCCGTCGTCAACGATGCGCTTGATGACGTCGTGCATGTCATACGGCTTGTTTGCATTGTCGGGGACGATGTCGAGCAGCGCCTCGTCGCGACGGTCACGCGGATCGGTGCCGCTGCCGCGCGGTGGACTTTCGAGATTATTCGACGGGATGAAACGGAAGAGATCGCGAATCTGCTGAATGCACGCGGGTTCCGAGTCGCAGGCAAAGTGCGCTACACCGGAGGTGGCGGCGTGCGTGTCGGCGCCGCCGAGGTCTTCCATCGTCACGTCCTCGTGCGTCACCGTCTTCACCACGTTCGGGCCGGTAACGAACATGTACGACGAGCCGCGCACCATATACGTGAAATCGGTAATCGCCGGCGAGTAAACCGCGCCGCCGGCGCAGGGGCCGAGTATCGCCGAGATCTGAGGGACGACTCCGGACGCGAGCGTGTTGCGGAGAAAGATTTCCGCGTATCCGCCAAGCGAGACGACACCTTCCTGAATGCGCGCGCCGCCAGAGTCGTTGAGGCCGATGACGGGCGCGCCGTTGCGCACGGCGAGGTCCATCACCTTGCAAATCTTTTCGGCGAACGTCTCCGATAGCGATCCGCCGAAGACGGTGAAGTCCTGCGAGAAGACGTAGACGAGCCGGCCGTCTATGCGCCCGTGTCCGGTGACGACGCCGTCGCCGTAGACCTTCTGCTCGTCGAGACCGAAGTCGGTGGAGCGATGGACGACGAAGCGGTCGAGCTCGACAAACGAGCCCTCGTCGAGGAGGAGCTCGAGCCGCTCTCTCGCCGAAAGCTTTCCCTTCGCGTGCTGCGCCTTCAGGCGCGCTTCCCCGCCCCCCTGTTCCGCCTCGGCCTGGCGGCGGCCAAGGAGATCCAGCTTTTCTCGCATTGTCATAGCGCAAAACTAGCGATTTGGGGCGATCGGGCGCCAATTTCAGGTTATGGCTACCAAGCCATACGAGGTCCGCGAAGTGAACATCGCCGCACGCCAGGTTGCCGGCGTAACGGCGACGATTGCGCACGGGCAGGTCGGGCGGCAGTTCAAGCGCTACCTCGACCAGGTGTATGCCGCGGCACGGGAGGGAGCCGTGCAGCTCGACGGGCAGAACATCTTCGTGTACCGCGCCGCGACCGACGACGAGCTGACGGTCGATTTTTGTGTCGGAGTGACGGCACCATTTTCGGCTGTCGGCAACGTGGAACCGTTGCAAACGCCGCAGGGCGTAGCCGCGATGACGACGCACGTCGGCGACTACGGACGGATGGGCGAAGCGAATGCCGCGATCATCGAATGGTGCCGAGCAAATAACAGACTGCGCGCGGGCCCATCGTGGGAAGTGTACGGGCATTGGGATGAGAATCCCGCCAACTTGCGCACCGACGTCTACTATTTGCTGCAGCCCACCGACAAATAACCTCTACCAGCGACTCGATGCCCCGACTTCTTCGCGCCGGGCTCTTCACCGGAATCAGCGACGGACTGTTTGCGACCGTCCTCAGCGTCTTCTTTT
>JALYYD010000107.1 GCA_030946775.1 Gemmatimonadota bacterium | reverse complement strand
GTGTCGGACTGAGCGGGCGAATGACGCACCGGCCCGGTGAGCTCTCCGGCGGCGAGCAGCAGCGCACCGCCGTCGCGCGTGCACTGGCGATGGATCCGCACGTGATTCTTGCGGACGAGCCATCGGGGAATCTCGACGCGCGGAACGGTGAGCTGCTGCACGAGCTGCTGAGCGGAATGGTTCGCGACTACGAAGTCGGGATGGTGGTCGTGACCCACAACCGTGCGCTGGCGTCGCGGGCGCACAGGATTCTGATGCTCGAGGGAGGGCGGCTGCGCGAAGCGCAGGCGAGCGAGGTGGGTGCGTAGTGCTCTGCGACGTCTGCAAGACGGGGCAAGCGGTCATCCAGCTCACGGAAGTCGAAGGAAGCGGCGTGCGTCAGCTCAACCTGTGTGAGAAGTGCGCCGCCGAGCGCGGCGTCGAGACGAGCGTATCGTCGGCCAAGCCGCAGATCAACGAATTCCTACACACCATTCATCAGCAGCTCCCGGCATCGCAGGCGGACGCCGTTCGATGCACCTTCTGCTCCTCGACGATGAAGGATTTTCGCGCCACCGGGAGACTCGGATGCGCGAATTGTTACGATGCGTTCGAGACCAGTCTTCGCGACCTGCTGCGCCGCGTGCACGGCGGGTCGCGCCACGTCGGGCGGAGGTATGAGGCCCCGACGGAATCGGAGCAACCGCACGTGTCCATCGCCACCGAGCTGCGGGACCGTCTGCGGCGCGCAATTGAGACGGAGCAATTCGAGGTCGCGGCCGACCTTCGCGACAAGCTGCGGGGGATGGAGTGACCCTGGATCTGTCGATGATTCCGGACGGCGGCACCGGATGGCTCGACGCGTCCGGGGAGCATTCGGACATAGTCATCTCCACGCGCGTGAGACTGGCGAGAAATCTCGAGGGATACGCGTTCACCGGCAGGGCGAGGGACGGTGAGCGGCTCCGCGTTCTGATGCAGGCAAAGGAAGCGCTTCTCGATGTTCCGAATCTCGACGACGGAGTTCTCGTCCGCGTGGATGAGCTCGCGCCGGACGAGCGGCTGCTGCTCCACGAGAGACATCTCGTGAGCAAGGAGCTGGCGGGACTGAACGACACCGCGGTCCGCAGCGGGGCGGCGCTTTATCTCTCCGGCCGCTTCGGGATAATGATCAACGAGGAAGATCATCTTCGGCTGCAGGCGCTCCACTCCGGATTCGCCGTCGCCGACGCGTTCGCGCAGGTGGAACAGCTTGACACAGCGCTGGGCGCACGCCTTCCGTATGCGTTTCATCAGGAGTTCGGCTACCTGACCGCGTGCCCGACGAACGCCGGCACCGGGCTTCGCGCGTCCGTCCTGATTCATCTCCCGGGTCTCGTCCTCACCAAGGAGATCGGAAAGGTTCTCGCCGGCCTGCAGTCGGTCGGGCTCACTTACCGCGGCTTGTATGGAGAGGGGAGCGAAGTCGTCGGGAATTTCTTCCAGATCTCGAACCAGACGACACTCGGCCGCTCTGAGGGAGAGCTGCTCGATTATCTTGTGCGCGTCGTCCGTCACGTCATCGAGCGCGAAGAAGAATCCAGGAGGGTATTATTGCGCGACGCCGGTTATATTATTGAAGACAAGCTCTGGCGCGCGTTCGGCACACTGCGCTACGCCCGCAGTCTCAGCTTTGACGAAGCGATGAATTATCTGAGCGGCGTGCGGCTCGCGGTAGGATTGAAACTGATTAGCGGTCTCAGTGTATATACCCTCAACAAGCTCCTGATCTTCAGTCAGTCGGCGCATCTCGGTCGTTCTGAGGGAAGGACGCTCACCGAGAGCGAGGCGAATGTCGCGAGAGCACGATACGTGCGCGAGACGCTCGCCGCCGAAACGGCCTGAAGAGAAACGCGGGTCTGTCTGCAGGCTCACGCTCCCACGCGGAGATAGCGAGATGAACGGGTATAACTTCACTGAGCGAGTCCGAAAGGTTCTCGCGATGGCGCGAGAGGAAGCTCAACGGCTCAAGCACGAGTACGTTGGCACCGAGCACATCCTGCTCGGACTAATCCGCGAGGGTGAGGGCGTCGCCGCCGCGGTGCTTCAGAATCTGAATGTTGATCTCGACGAGATTCAGCAGAAGATCGAAGAGACGGTGAAGAAGGGAAAGGCGGCGGCTGCGACGGGACCCGATCTGCCGTATACCTCGCGCGCGAAGAAGGTCCTCGAGCTGGCAATGGGCGAAGCGCGCGATCTCAGCCACGGATACGTAGGAACCGAGCACTTGCTGCTCGGGCTGCTTCGCGAAGAGAAGGGAATCGCGGCGCAGGTGCTTTCCGACGCGGGCGTGAACCTCGATGCCGCGCGCGTCGAGACTCTCCGCCTCCTCGGCACCGAGCTTCCGCAGAGCGGCGGAGCTGCCGCGACGGCCGGCGCGCCCGGAACGTCGCAGACGATTCCCGGCAAGGGTGAGAAAAAGTCCAAGACTCCCGCGCTCGATCACTTCTGCCGCGATCTCACCCAGCTCGCCTCGGAGAACCAGCTCGACCCGACCATCGGCAGAGCGAAGGAGATCGAGCGGGTGATGGAGATTCTCACCCGGCGCAAGAAGAACAACCCGGTTCTCATCGGCGAGCCCGGCGTCGGCAAGACGGCGATCGTCGAGGGCCTGGCCCAGCTCATCGCGACGGGTGAGTGCCCCGATTCGCTTCGCGACAATCGCGTGCTGTCGCTCGACATGGCGGCGGTGATTGCCGGTACGAAGTACCGCGGCCAGTTCGAGGAGCGCCTCAAAGCGGTGATGAACGAGATCGCCCAGAACAAGAACATCATTCTGTTCATCGATGAGCTGCACACGCTCGTCGGCGCGGGCGCCGCCGAAGGCGCCATCGACGCCAGCAACATGCTGAAGCCGGCACTGGCGCGCGGCGAGCTCCAGTGCGTCGGCGCGTCCACGCTTAACGAGTATCGCAAATACATCGAGAAGGACGGCGCTCTCGAGCGCCGCTTCCAGACCGTCATCGTCGAGCCGCCTTCGATCGATGAGACGATCGAGATCCTCAAGGGGCTGCGCTCGAAGTACGAGGACCACCATCGCGTGACCATCCCCGATTCGACGCTCGTCTCGGCGGCGAAGATGTCGGAGCGATACATCACCGACAGGTTCCTCCCCGACAAGGCGATCGACGTCATCGACGAGGCGGGCGCCCGCGCGCGCCTGGCGACGCAGTCTCCGCCGCCCCAGGTGACGGAGCTCAAGGCGCAGCTCGATGGCGTGAACGTGGAGAAGGAAGCGGCCGTTCGCGATCAGAACTTCGAGCGCGCCGCTTCGCTGCGTGACCGTGAGCGCGAGCTGCAGGGGGACATCCGCCGCCGTCAGGAGGAGTGGGAGGCGCACCGTCAGTCGCACCGCCCCGTGCTCGGGGAGGAGGAGGTCTCGTTCATCGTTTCCCGCTGGACCGGAATTCCGGTGATGCGCTTGCAGGAAGCGGAGACCGCGCGCCTGCTGCGGATGGAAGCGGAGCTGCACGAGTCGGTCGTCGCCCAGGATGAGGCGATCAAAGCGCTTGCGCGCTCGATCCGCCGGAGCCGCGCCGGACTCAAGGATCCGAACCGCCCCATCGGCTCGTTCATCTTCTCCGGGCCCACCGGCGTCGGAAAAACGGAGCTCGCGCGTTCGCTGGCGAAGTTCCTCTTCGCCGATCCGACCGCCCTTATTCGCGTTGACATGAGCGAGTACATGGAGAAGTTCTCTGTGTCCCGTCTCATCGGCGCCCCACCGGGATATGTCGGTTACGAGGATTCAGGAACGCTCACGAAGGCGGTCCGGCGGAAGCCGTACAGCGTCGTGCTCCTCGACGAAATCGAGAAGGCGCACCCGGACGTGTTCAACATCCTGCTTCAGGTTCTCGATGAGGGTCACCTCACCGACAACTACGGGCGTGTGATCGATTTCAAGAACACGGTCGTCATCATGACTTCAAACGTCGGAGCGCGCGACATTACCAAGGGGAAGCAGCTCGGCTTCCACGCCCCCGACGACAAGAGCAGCTTCGAGCGAATGGCTGAAAAGGTGAAGGAGGAAATGAACCACGTCTTCAACCCGGAGTTCCTCAACCGGCTCGACGACGTAATCGTCTTCCATCCGCTCTCGGAGGTGAACATCGCCGAGATCGTCGGGATTCTCCTCAAGGCGGTGCAAAAGCGGCTCACAGAGGAGGAGCTGTCTCTCAAGCTCACCGACGCGGCTTCGGCGTTCCTCGTCAAGCATGGCTACGACGAGAAGTTCGGCGCGCGGCCGCTGAAAAGGGCGATTCAGCGCTACATCGAGGACCCCCTTTCGGAAAAGATTCTGCTGGCGGAGTTCTCGCCGGGGGATGAGATCGAAGTGGATCTCGCGCCCGAGGGGGAGCGCCTCGAGTTCAGGGTTCTCAGCGCTACGCCCAGAGTTTAATCCCGATCGTTTAATGAAAGCCGCCGGGAGCAAAGCAACGCTCACCGGCGGCTTCGTTGTCTAACAGGAACAGTCCTCGGGAAGAGGGCCTCCACTCTACGGTATTGTGTATATTTCAGTGATGCGGAAGGTGTTTGTGGCCGTTCTGGCGCTCGTTTGCGCCTCCGGCCCCCTGGCCGCGCAGGATGCGTCCACCGGTCCATGCGCGACCCCCGAAACCATAGATATCAGCGGGAACACGCGGGCAGATCCAGCCGTCATTCAGACGACAGCGGGTCTCACTGCGGGTGCCCAGCTCAGCTCGCACGACATCTCCCGTGCGATCAAGGCGCTGTACGCGACGCAGAATTTCGACGACGTCAAGATCGTGTGTCGCGTCAACGCGGCCGGCAAGGGCGGTCTTGTTATCGAACTCAAGGAGAGGCCGGTGCTCTCCGCGTACACCATCACGGGACCCACCCGCGTCTCCGCCGGCGATGTGAAAGACCGCATCGCATTCCCGGTAGGGTCGGCAATCGATCCCGGGCTCATCGCCAAGGCGATCGAGCGCACCGATTCCCTCTATGAGAGCAAGGGCTACTATCTCGCCCGCATCACCGTTGATTCGACGATAACCGCCGGCAAGCTGAAACTTGCATTCAAGATCGACGAAGGGCGGCGGCTCGCCATTTCGGGTATCCGCATCAACGGCAACAAGAGCATCTCCGACCGCGAAATCGTATCGGCGATGTCAATAAAGCCGGAAGGGTTTCTCTTCACGCGCCCCGGCGAATTCGATGACGAGAAGTACGCCGCCGATCTCTCGCAAAAGATTCCCGAACTGTACAGCTCACGCGGCTTTATCGATTTCCGCATCGTGCGCGACACGCTGATAGTGGACCGGGAGAAGGGGAAGGCGCTGATTGACATCACGGTGAACGAAGGGCCGCGCTATACCGTCGGCACGTTCGAAGTACTCGGCAACCGCCGCTTCTCGACCGAGCAGATAACGCAGTTCTATCCCTTCGCCAACGCATCCGCGCCGGTGACTACAAAGGCGCTCGGTGTAATCCGCCGCTCGCACGTCAATCCGCCCAACACGTTCGATCAGTCGAAATGGGATGACGCGGAGCAGAAGCTGGTCGAAGCGTACAACGACGAGGGCTACATCTACGCCCAGATTCGTCCCGTTGCGGAACGCCAGCCGGGCACGGACTCGGTACGAAAGGTCAACCTCCGCTGGGAGATCGACGAGCGCTCACCGGCTATTGTCAACCGGATCGAGATCGCCGGCAACGACTACACATCCGAAGCCTGCATCCGCGAGCAGATCGTGCTTGTGCCGGGCCAGGTGTTCAATCGCAATTTTCTGATTCGCAGCTACCAGAATATCGGCAATCTCAACTTCTTCGAGCAGCCGATGGCCGCCCCGGAAACGAAGGCGAGCGGAGATCATGGCGACGTGGACGTCGTTTTCACGGTCAAGGAGAAGCGAACCGGCAACGTGAACTTCGGCGCCTCGATGGGCCAGGGCACGGGACTGGGCGGGTTCGTCGGACTCGACCAGCCCAACATGTTCGGCAAGTGCAAACGCGCCCAGCTGCAGTGGCAGTTCGGCCGTTACATCAACGATTTCAACGGCACATACAGCGATCCGAACATCAGGCAGTCGAGAGTGTCAGGGCAGGTGACCGCTTACCACACGAGATCGCGCTACACCATCGCCGACCTCGGCGAAGCGCGACGCGTTGGCGGGGAGCTACAGCTTGGCTTTCCGGTTCCCAGCTCCCTCTACACGCGGGTCTATCTGTCCTATGGCGGAGAGGCAGTCAAGTACTCCGGTGGAGGGCTGCTCGGGACAGTAACCACGAACGGATGCACCAGTTGCTTCCGCTCGACGCTCGGGCTTACCGGAACGCACGACACCCGAGTCGGGCTTCCATTCGCGACCGAGGGCGGGATTCAGTCCCTCTCGGCGCAGTTCAACGGGGGCCCGCTTGGCGGAACCGCCGCATACCAGCGGTACACGACCGAGTTCCGCACCTATGCGCCAATCGGGCGCATCGGGGGTAGTGTGCTCGGCGGCCAGCCGATGGTATTTTCCGTCGGTCTGTCGGCGAGGGCGGGGGCGATCTTCGGGAACACCGGTCCCTTCTTCTATTCGCAGGCATTCACGCTCGGTGGCACGCAGTACGGCGAGCCGCTGCGCGGATACAGCGAGTTCGCGATCGGGCCGAACGGCTTCGATCCGTCAGCGGAGGACACGCAGGCGAAGAGGAGTTCGTTCGGAAACGCCTTCTTCATCGGGACGGCCGAGCTCGGCCTCAGGTTGAACCAGGCGATCTATTTGAACACGTTCTTCGAAGGCGGCAACGTTTGGAACCACCCGCGCGAGTTCGACCCCACCAGGTTGTTCCGGAGCGCGGGTTTCGGGGTCAGCACTTTGAGCCCGCTTGGACCATTGGGCGTTGATTTAGGGTATGGATTCGATAAAGTGGATGCTTCCGGGAATCCCACACCGGGCTGGAAGGTGCACTTCAAACTTGGACAATTCTTTTAATGACTGGAGCACGGATGCGTAGCACACTTCGCGCGGCATTATTTGCCGGCATTTTATTGGCTCTCGCCGCGGCCCCGATGCGCGCGCAGGCGGTCAAACTGGGTTACATCAACTCCGCGCAGATTCTGGCTCAGGCGCCCGGACGCGCCGAAGCTGAAGCGCAGTTCGACAAGGAAGTCGTGGCGTATCGCGCGCAGCTCCAGCGAATGAACGATTCGCTCAACGCGATGGCGACGCAGTTCGACAAGGATTCACCGGCGCTCGACACTGCTACGCGCACGCGCCGCGGCAACGCTGTCCGCGAGCGCGAAGCGGAGTATCAGACCCGCGCCCGGATGCTCGACTCCACGATGCAAACGCGTCAGGCCGAGCTCGTGCGCCCGATCATGGAGCAGGTGCAGAAGGTGATCGAAGCCATCCGCACTGAGGATAACTACTCGATGATCCTGGACGTCGGCTCGCAGGCGAGCGTCGTCGTCGCGGCGGACAAGAAACTCGATCTCACAGACAGAGTGCTCGCGCGTCTCAAGACGATGCCGGTGCCGGGTATCACCGGTGGACCAGTCACGACACCAGCGGGAGTGACTCGACCTAAGAAGTGAGAACTTCCACTTCTTCCGGTTTGAAGGACATCAGCGGTGATGGTGCTTGCACTATCACCGCTGAGGCTATTGCCGCCCTCGTCGGCGGTGAGCTCATCGGGGACGGAGGCGCGTCCGTAACCTCTGTCGCGCCCCTCGACCGCGCCGGGCCCGACCAGCTCAGCTTTTTAGGCAGCGTTAAGTACGCCCAGCTCTGTGCGCGATCCGGAGCGGGTGTCGTGCTGATAGACCCCGAATTTCGCGATCTGCCATCGGCGGCGAGGGCAAGGATTCTGGTGGCGAATCCGATGGAGAAGATGCTGGCGGTTCTGCCGCGGCTCTACCCGCCCGTGGTGACCGAGCCCGGCATCGCGGTCACCGCCCGGATCGGTAGAGGGGCGTCGATTGGCTCGGGTGTTTCCATTGGAGAGTATTGCGTCATCGGCGAAGGCGCCGTGATCGGCGACGCGACGGTGCTCGGGTCACACTGCGTCATTGGTGCCGGCGCGGTCATCGGTTCAAGCTGCCGGCTCTACTCTCAGGTGACCGTGTACGAGCGCGCGCGGCTGGGCGACAGGGTGGCGGTGCATTCCGGGGCGCGGATCGGATCCGACGGCTTCGGTTACGTCTTCAAGAACGGCGCGCACGCAAAGATTCCGCACGTCGGCGGATGCGTCATTGAAAACGACGTGGAGATCGGCGCGAATACGACCATCGACCGGGGCAGCATAGACGATACGATCGTCGGGGCCGGAACGAAGATCGACAATCTCGTTCACATCGCTCACAACGTGCGCATCGGAAAGCTTTGCCTGCTCGTCGCGCAGGTCGGAGTTGCCGGCTCGGTCGTGATCGGCGACGGGTGTGTCATCGGCGGCCAGGCAGGTGTGGCGGGACACAGCACGGTCGGCGCCGGGGCAAAGCTCGCCGCGCGGGCAGGTGTGTTTGGGGACGTTCCCGCAGGTGAGACCTGGTCGGGATACCCGGCGCGTCCGCATCGCGAGTCGCTGCGCGCGTCGGGCGCGCTCTTCAAGCTGGCGGGGATGATGCGGCGCATTGAAGCACTCCTCGCCGAGCACGAAAAGAAGTGAGGCGGACGACGATCGCGCGCGAGACGAGCCTCGAAGGAATCGGGCTTCATCTCGGCGTTCAGTGCCGCATCACATTCAAGCCGTCGCGCGAACCTTCCGGAATTTTGTTCCGCCGCTCCGATCTGGACGGCGCTCCCGAAATCAAAGCGCACGTCAGCCAGGTTGGCGCGAGTGAGCGGCGCACTCAGCTCGGCACTGGAGCGGAGGCGGTGCATACCGTAGAGCACGTGCTCGCCGCCATCGCCGGATTGGGTATCGATGATCTGGTCATCGAAATGGACGCGCCGGAGCCGCCGATTCTCGACGGGAGCGCCGGTCCCTTTCTCCGCGCTTTGCGCGAGGCCGGGCTTGCGCCCGGGGTGGGGGAACCGGAGTTTTTGCATCTGGAGGAGCCGCTCAGAATTATCGATGGCGCGTCCGTCTATGAGGCGTATCCGTCCGACAAACTAGAGCTGGATGTGACGATCGACTTTCCGCATCCTCTCATTGGGCGTCAGTCGCGCAGCTTCAGCGTGACGCCGGCGTCGTTCGAGTCGGAGCTTTCGGAAGCGCGGACGTTCGGCTTTGTTGAAGAGGTCGATGCGCTGCGCGGGGCCGGATTGATCAAGGGCGCTTCGCTCGAGAATACGGTGGTGCTCGACGGGGATAAGGTCCTGAGCGGCCCGCTGCGGTGGAGCGATGAGTTCGTCCGTCACAAGGCGCTCGACTGTGTCGGAGATCTCGCGCTTGCGGGTGCGAGAGTGCGAGCGAGAATCGTCGCGCTGAAACCGAGCCACCGCGGGACGGTGACCTTGGTAAGGGAAATCGTTAAAGCCGGTAGAAAGGAGAAGAGGATGGCCGAGGATAAGAAGACGACGTTCGCGATCGAAGACATCATGAAAGTGCTGCCGCACCGGTATCCGTTCCTGCTCGTGGACCGCATCATCGAGATCGAGCCGATGAAGCGGATCGTCGGGATCAAGAACGTCACCATCAACGAGCCGTTCTTTCAGGGGCATTTCCCGGGTCATCCGATCATGCCCGGCGTGCTGATCATCGAAGCGATGGCGCAGGTGGGCGGGATGTTGCTGCTCGGCACCGTTCCCGAGCCGGACACCAAGGTCGTGTACTTCATGTCGCTCGACAACGTGAAGTTCAGGCGGCCGGTGAAGCCCGGGGATCAGCTCCGCTTCGAGCTCGAGGTCGTCCAGCTGCGCGGAACCGTCTGCAAGATGCGCGGCATCGGCAAGGTTGACGGCGAGGTGGTGGTCGAAGCGGATATGGCGGCGGCGATCCGCGACAGATGACATCGGGCGCGATTCATCCCTCTGCGGTCATCGACCCGGGCGCGAAGCTCGGAAAGAACGTCACGGTCGGCCCGTTCGCCATCATCGGCGAAGGCTGTGAAGTAGGCGAGGGCTGCGTGATCGCTCCGCGCGCGACGCTCGAGCGTAACGTCAAGCTCGCCGCCAACGTCAAGATCGGAATCGGCACCATTCTGGGCGGAGAGCCGCAGGATCTGAAGTTCGGCGGCGAGGAGACAACCGTAGAGATCGGCGAAGGGACGACAATTCGCGAGTACACGACGATCAACCGCGGCACGACTCACTCCTTCAAGACGACAGTTGGAAGGAACTGCCTGCTGATGTCGTACGTGCATCTCGCGCACGACTGCCAGGTCGGCGACGGAGTGATCCTGTCCAACGTGGTTCAGCTCGCCGGTCATGTCATCGTGGAGAACAAGGCGATCATCTCCGGGCTCACGGCGGTGCATCAGTTCGTGCGCATCGGGAGGCACAGCTTCATCGGTGGCTGCTCGCGGGTTTCCAAGGACATCCCTCCGTTCCTCAAGGCTGTCGGCAATCCGGTTAAGCTCTACGGACTGAATACGATCGGTCTGCAGCGCCACGGCTTCTCCGACGAAGTGCTTCGTGAGCTCAAGCGCGCCTACCGTCTCTTCTTCCGCTCCGATCTCAACGTGAGCCAGGCGATGGAGCAGGCGAGCACAGAGCTCGAGATGTATCCGGAAGTTCAGGAGCTGGTCAAGTTCGTCGAAGCGAGTGAGCGCGGAGTTGTGATTTGACGACGGCGCCGCGTGTCGGCGTCGTCGGTGCCGGGAGTCTCGGCTTTCATCACGTCCGGCTGTTGCGCGATCTTCCCGGCGCGACGTTCGCCGGCTTCTTCGACGCCAGCGCCGAGCGCAGCGAGCACGTCACCAAGGAGCTCGGCGTCCCGGGGGCCGCGAGCTATGAGGCGCTGCTCGCTGATTCGGACGCGGTGAGCATTGTTGTTCCGACCCCGGCCCACCACGAGGTCGCGAAGATCGCGCTTTCGAAAGGGAAGCACGTTTTCATCGAGAAGCCGATCACCGTCACCCTCGAGCAGGCAGACGAGCTGCTCGCCATCGCCAGGCAGAACGGCGTGATCATTCAGATCGGACACATCGAGCGATTCAATCGGGCCGTCCGCGCGGCGCTCCCGTACGTGCACGAGCCGAGGTTCGTGGACAGCGAGCGGCTGGCGCCGTTCAGCCCGCGCGGATCGGATGTGGCTGTCGTGCTCGACTTGATGATTCACGACATAGATCTCCTGCTCACGCTCGTCGGCGCCGACGCCAGCGATATCAGCGCGGTGGGAGTGCCCGTGCTGACGCCGATGCTCGACATCGCCAACGCAAGAGTCACGTTTTCATCAGGCGCCGTCGCGAACATTACCGCGAGCCGGATTTCGCGCGATCGAAAGCGAAAGATCCGCATCTTCCAGCACAGCGGGTACATGTCGCTCGACCTCGCCGCGGGAACGGGCGAGTACTACAAGCTGAAGGAAAACCTTCCCGAGCTGATCGCATCGGGGAAGCCACTCGACATGGCGGAGGTCGTCGACAGAGTCGCGCTCGACGCGCCTGATGGCGAGCCGCTCAAGTTGGAGCTGGAAAGCTTCGTCGCCGCGCTAAACGGAACGGGCCCAGTAGTCGTCAGCGGCGAAGCCGGACGAACCGCGCTCGCCGTCGCCCTCAAGATCGTGAATGAGATCGAGCGGACGCTACCCGCCCTCGCGGGGAAGCGTCGTCCCGATGCGTAAGGTTTTGTTCGTCGCCGGCGAAGCATCCGGCGACCTCCACGCGGCGGGGGTTGCCGCGGCGCTGCGACGGATTCGCCCCGAGCTTCAGCTCGCCGCAGTAGGCGGAGCGAAGCTCGCTGAACAAGGAGTGGAGATGGTGCACCTCGACTCGCACCTCGGCGTGATGGGATTTGTCGAGATTCTCGAGCACATCCCGGCGCATTTCCGCTTGCTTGGGAAAATCTCCGCAATGATGGAGCGCGGTGAGATCGCGCTGCTCGTGCTAATAGACTATCCCGGTTTCAACATGAAGGTCGCGGAGCGCGCGAAGGCGTTCGGCGTGCCCGTCCTCTACTACGTCACCCCGCAGGTGTGGGCGTGGGGCTCGGGGAGAATTCCGAAGCTGGCGCGGCTCGTCGCGAAGGCGGCCGTCATCCTCCCATTCGAGGAGCCGCTGCTGCGCGGGTATGGCGTCGACGCCACCTTCGTCGGTCATCCAATGCTGGACCGCGCCGTCCGGATGCCATCGAAGCAGGAGGCGAGGGAGGCGCTCGGTATTCCCGCAGGCGCGGAAGTGCTGGCGCTCTTTCCCGGTAGCCGACAGCAGGAGATCGATCGCCATCTCGATGACTTCGTGGCCGCCGCAGAACGGCTTACGCGAATGAGGCCGGGATTGCGTGTCCTCGTAAGCGTCGCGCAAACCGTAAATGTGGACGCGGCGCGATGCCCATTCCCGCTTATGCACTCGCAGTCCCTCAGCGTGCTGCGAGCGGCGGACGCGGGACTGTGCAAGAGCGGGACGACCACGCTCGAGGCAGCGATTGCCGGATGCCCTCTCGTCGTCGCCTACCGCACCGGTCGCATCTCGTACGCACTGGCGAAAATCGTGGTGAAGGTTCCGCACATCGGCCTCGTCAATGTTGTCGCCGGAAGAGAGATCGCACCGGAGTTCATCCAGGACGCGATTCAAAGAGAGCCGATAGCAATCGCGCTGTCGCGCCTCCTCGACGCCGGACCTGCGCGCGAAACCGCACTCGCCGGTCTCGCCGAGGTACGCGACAAACTCGGCACTCCGGGAGCCGCTGATCGCGTCGCAGAAATGGCCTCGGCGCTAGTTCGATGACGAGCGCGCCCGTTCGGTCCGAGCTATCTCGGAAGGACAGGTTAGGGCTGGCGGTTGGCGGAGGGGTGCTGCGCTCGATCGCGCAAACGTGGCGGTTCGACGTTCGAAACGGCGCAGCCATCGAGTCTCTCCGTGATCAGCGTCGTCCCTTCATCTTCTCCCTCTGGCACGGACAGCTGCTGCCGCTTCTCTGGCACCACCGCAACGAAAGAATCGCCGTTCTCATCAGCGAGCATCGGGACGGAGAGCTGGTGGCGCGCCTTGCCCAATCGCTCGGCTACCGGTTGATCCGGGGCTCTTCCACGCGCGGCGGCGAGCGCGCGCTTCTCGGGCTCGTCCGCGACTTGCGTGATGGAGGAGAAGTGGCGATTACCCCCGATGGCCCGCGCGGTCCCGCATTCAAATACGCTCCCGGCGCTCTCATCGCCGCGCAGCGCTCGGGCGCGGCGATACTTCCGATCGCCGCGCACGCGACTCGCGCGTGGAGGCTCAGGAGCTGGGATCGTTTTCTCATTCCGAAACCTTTCGCGCGCGTGACGGTCGCGTATGGAAATCCGGCGGACGTCGTGGCACCGGACGCCCGGGCAGCGGCGGAGCAGGCCGAAAAGTTCGAGGCACTGATGATGGAAACCACGAAGGCGGCCGGTGGTTGATCTGAAGCGCCGACTCATCGGCGTCTGGACGAGCGGCGGCGCGGCGGCCAGGACCGCAAGAGCGGCGCTTCTTCCATTCTCCGCGCTCTATCGCGCCGTCTCTTCAGCGCGCGGAATGCTCTACGACCGTCGCGTTCTCCCCGTTTATCAAAGCTCCATTCCGGTGGTTAGCGTCGGGAACCTGACCGTGGGAGGAACCGGGAAGACACCGATCTCCGCCTGGATCGCGCGCGAGATACTCGAGCGCGGCAGAGTTCCGGCGATCGTGCTGCGCGGTTACGGCGCGGACGAGCCGGGCGTGCACGCGGTGCTCAACCCCGGCGTGCAGATCGTCGTGTCCGCGGACCGCGTGCATGCGATCGCGCGCGCCGCGGCGCAGGGCGCGGATGTCGCCGTGCTCGACGACGCGTTCCAGCATCGTCGCGTGCGCCGCGAGGTCGACCTCGTGCTCGTGAGCGCCGAGCGCTGGACCGCGCGGCGGCACCTCCTTCCCGCGGGCCCGTGGCGCGAGCCGATCACTTCGCTCGCGCGTGCGACGGCCGCGGTCGTGACGCGAAAGAGCGCGAGCGCCGAGCACGCGGCGAGTGTCGCGCGCGCGCTGGAGCGGGTGATCGGCGGCGAGCACATTGCGTCGGTCGCCTTCGCGCTCGGCGATCTTCGCTCGATCCGCGGCGAGTCGCGGCCGCTCGCCGCCGTGAAGAATGCGCGCGTGCTGGCC
>JALYYD010000100.1 GCA_030946775.1 Gemmatimonadota bacterium | reverse complement strand
CCGCTATACCGAAGCGCGCCTCACGCGCGTGGCGATGGAGATGCTCGCCGACATCGACAAGGAGACGGTCAACTACGCTCCGAACTTCGATGACCGGCTGCAGGAGCCGACAGTTCTACCGTCGGCGATTCCGAATCTTCTCGTCAACGGCTCGTCCGGCATCGCCGTCGGAATGGCGACGAACATCCCGCCGCACAATCTCAAGGAAGTCACGGACGCGCTCATCGCGCTGATCGACAACCCAGAGCTCGAAGTCTCGGAGATCAGAAAGCACATCAAGGGCCCCGACTTCCCGACCGGCGGATACATCTACGGCCGCGCCGGCATCAAGGATTATCAGGAGACGGGGCGAGGCCGCATCGTGATGCGAGCGCGCGCCGTCATCGAGGAAAAGGAGAGCTCGAGCAAATCACAGATCGTTGTCAACGAGCTGCCGTACCAGGTTAACAAGGCGAAGCTCGTGCTCGACATCGCCGAGCTGGTGCGCGACAAGAAGCTGGAAGGGATTTCCGACCTGCGCGACGAGTCGGACAAGGACGGAATGCGCCTCGTCATCGAGCTCAAGCGCGACGCGATCCCTCGCGTCGTTCTCAACCAGCTGTTCAAGCACACGACGATGCAGTCCACCTTCGGCGTGATCATGCTGGCGCTGGTTCCGGACGTGAACACCGGCCAGCTCGTGCCGAAGATCATGCCGCTCAAGGAAGTGCTCCAGCACTACATCGAGCATCGTCATACCGTCGTAGTCCGCCGCACCCAGTACGAGCTCGACAAGGCGCTCGAGCGCGAGCACATCCTCGAAGGGCTCAAGATCGCCGTCGACAACATCGACGAAGTGATCAAGCTCATCCGCAAGGCGAAGGACACGCCCTCGGCGAGCGAGCAGCTTCAGAAGAAGTTCAAGCTCAGCGAGCGGCAATCGGAAGCGATTCTCAACATGCGCCTCGCCAAGCTCACCGGTCTCGAGATTGAAAAGCTCGAAGCCGAGCTCGGCGAAGTGCAGGCGTTCATCAGCGAGCAGCGCGACATTCTCGCGTCCAAGCCGCGCCGGATGAAGCTCATCCGCACGGAGCTCGAAGGAGTCGCCGAAGATTACGGCGACGAGCGCCGCTCGGAGATCACCAGCGATGAAGGCGAGTTCACGATCGAGGATCTGATCGCCGAAGAGGATATGGTCATCACCATCTCCCACTCCGGCTACATCAAGCGCACGAGCGTCTCCACCTACCGCAAGCAGCGCCGCGGCGGGCGAGGGCTCACCGGCCAGGATCTGAAGGACGACGATTTCGTAGAGCGTCTCTTCATCGGCTCGACGCACGACTACATCCTGTGCTTCACCGACGACGGCCGCTGCTTCTGGCTCAAGGTGCACGAAATCCCCCAGGCGGGACGCGCGGCCAAGGGAAAGCCGATCGTGAATCTCATTAACGTCGGCGCCGAGACGCAGGTGAAGTCCATGGTGCCGGTGCGCGAGTTCAGCGAGAGCGAGTATCTCCTCTTCTGCACCAAGCACGGGACGATCAAGAAGACGGCGCTCTCGGCGTACTCAAACCCGCGCGCCGCCGGCATCAAGGCGATCAAGATCGACGAAGGCGACGAGCTCATCGACGTGCAGGTGACGGGTGGAACGAACGACATCGTTCTCGCCACCAAGCACGGTCTCTCCGTCCGCTTCCACGAGCAGGACGCGCGGCCGATGGGCCGCGACACCAGCGGCGTGAAGGGCGTTGATCTCCGCGAGGACGATCAGGTCGTATCGATGGTGGTGGTCAAGCGCACCGCGACGCTTCTCGTCGTAACGGGTCGCGGACTCGGCAAGTGCACCGAGATCGACGACTACCGCGTCCAGAAGCGTGGTGGAAAGGGAATTCTCACGCTTCATCGCACCGAGAAAACCGGCGACGTCGTCGCGCTGATGGAAGTGCTGCCTGAAGACGAGATCATGCTCATCACGAAGGGCGGCGTCATCATCCGCTCGCCGGTCTCGCAGGTTCGCGTCACCGGCCGGAACGCGCAGGGCGTCCGTCTCGTGCACCTCGACGAAGGCGACTCCGTGATGGCCGTCGCCCGGGTCGTTCCCGATGATGGGAAGGACGACGATTCGATCGAGGCCGCCGTCGGAGCAGACGAAGGCCCCGAACAGGGCGAGCTCCTGGACGAAGGCGCAGACGAGTAAACCGCAGCGTTAGCCCCAAGGAGGAGGCGTGAAATCGTTTGGTTTCACGCCTCCTTTCTTTTTCCTCCCCGGCTCGTCAGTATAGTTATAGAAGGGTTCTGCCCCTTCAATCGTACGCGAAATCCGAGCGGTCTATGGCGCGTGACACTTTCCTGCGCACGGAAGTCGATGAGATGGCATCACTGAAGGAGGCGCTTCGCAACGCGAACGCCGAAGTGAAGCGTCTGCGCGATGAAGCCGCGGCGAAGGAGAATCTGGTCGAGATCCTCCACGAAGTAATCGGAACGCTCTCCAGCTCCGAGCTCTTTCATATGCTCGCCCGCCGCCTCGCCAAAGCGCTCGATCTCAGTCATTCGTCGATTGTGTTCGCGCAGCGCGGTGATCCGATTGGAACCGTCGCTTCGGCATTCGAAGATCCGCAGTTGGAGAATCTCGAGATCGAGCTCGGCAAGTATCCGGAGATCGGCGCGGCGCTTGAGAAGAAGCACCCAATTCTGATTCCGGACATTTGGAGATGCGGACGATACGCAGAGCTGCGCGAGAAATGGCTGCGGGACGGGACAAAAGTGTCGGTGCGCTCCGTGCTTGCGCTGCCGTTCACATTCGATGGCTCGCGCACGGGCGTGTTTCTCCTTCGCCGCACCGCCGAGAAGCCGTCATTCAACGAAGCGGACGCCGAGTTCGCCGAGACGGTGATCAGGAGCGCGATGACAGCGCTGCACCGTGCGCACACGATGGAGCTGACGAAAGCGGATAATGAACGGCTGGAGGCACTCGCTCACATCGATCCGCTCACGCAGCTTCTCAACCGCCGCGCGCTGACGGTGAATCTCGTAGTCGAGCTGGAGAGGGTGAGACGGTACAACGCACCGCTCACCGTGCTGATGATCGACGTGGACCACTTCAAGCTCGTCAACGACACACACGGTCACATTGCCGGCGATCTGGTTCTCGAGGAGATCGGCCTCGTACTGCAGCGCGCGGTGCGATCTGTGGACACGGTCGCCCGTTATGGAGGCGAGGAGTTCGTGGTCGTTCTCCCGGAAACGGGGGAACAGGGTGCGATGGCGTTCGCCGAGCGCCTTCGCGCGAAAATGGAATGGAACAGCTTCTCGATCGGAAAGGGGCAGTCGCTGAAGCTCACGATCAGCATCGGGCTGACGACGTTCGAGGGAGCGCGGGCGGAGTCCGCGGAAGAGCTGCTCGACTCCGCCGACAAGGCGCTGTACCGCGCCAAACAGGGCGGACGGAACAAAGTCTCCGTTTAACGGGCGCGCGGCCCGCAATTCGCACAATCTTAGATCGATGAAAACAATCGCCCTGCTAGGAATCGCGGCGCTCGCGTTATCAGCTTGCGCCAAGGAAGTACAGCGGAAGGAGTCGACTTCCGATACTACGAATGTCGCGCCGGTGGTGAGCACCATCGAGGTGAACCACGGCGCTGCCGGAATGAGCGAGCGCGTTGGGTGGCTGCTCTCCCCGGACCGGAAATCAATTCTCGTCGTTGCAGATCCTGCCGGCGTAGAAGCCGAGCCGGTGCCGAACGGATTCTTCTTCGGAGACGAGACGACGGGATTCCAGCTGCAAATGGACAGCGTGTGGGATGTGGCGGTGTCGCCGGACTGGAAGTCGGTGGCGTTCAGCCGCGCATATCAGATCGTCGACGGATCGGGAGTGAGCGACCCGGTCTATCTCTCCGATCTTGCCCGGCGCACTTCGATCGATACCGCCGGACTTCGCGCCGCGTCGTTCGCGAGCAGCGGAATGTCTTCATCACGCGCGGTAGCGCAGCCCGGAATCGTGCGAGTTCCCACCGATCCGCACAGCGCAACCGCCGGGGACAGCGCCGCGCCGAAGATGTTTCCCGTCGCACGCGGATGGCGGGTGCGATGGACTTCTGACGGCGCACTCGTCGCGCTCGGCAATGCGCCGGCGCGCGCGCTCGATGCCGAGCCGAGCGAGAGCTGGACTGCGCTCGATCCGAAGACGGGTGAATTCCACGGGTCGCTTCCGAGCACGTCGAAGATCGTCGAGCCGGCGATGACGTACGGGCCGGTGCTGCACAGCGGAAGCGGACCTGACCTGACGTCCGCGCCGCCGATCAAGGCAATGCGCGACGGCAAGGAGCTGACGATCGTAAGCGAGCGCGGGGTGATCACGATGACGGCAGCTGCTCGTGATTCAACCGCCGCGAATCCTTATGTGGTGGGGCCCGGGATCGCGCTGGCGGCGACGGCGGGGGGACGGTACATCGTTGCGATCGCGCCGCGGAGCAAGATCGCGGTGGGGGAGAGTCCGGTTCAGCTGGTTGTGTACAGGGTGAGTTGGTAACTACGAACTGCAGCAACTGCAACTGAACGCGTGCCCAGTGCCGGGCTGAGCAGCTGGTAGCTAGTGAGTCACGGCGACGCTGACTTGTCGTTGTTTTTCCGGTCCGCCCGCTCGAGAAGTCACCGAGTAGCTAACTGAGAAGCTCCGAGCTGTCTGTTCTCAGCACTGGGCACGTGTTCTGTTGGAGTAGTAGTAGCCGTTCTACCTCCCAACCTTCCGCAACTCCACCAACAGACACCGATCCTGCACCACGCTGATCCCCCCGCGCGCGAACCTCTCTGCCGCACGGTCGTTGCGGATCCCCTGCTGAAACCACACCGACTTCGGCTTCTTCGCCAGGATGTCGTCTACGTGCGCGTCGATGTCTGCCGGACGCCGGAACACATTCACCATGTCCACCTCGCCCGGAATCGCCGCGACGCTGCGGAACACCGGCTCGCCAAGTATCTCCGTCGCTTCGGGATAGTACACGGGAACCGGTACGATCTCGAATCCCGCGCGCTGCGCGTACTCGGGAACGTAGTACGCAGGCTGCGACGGATCGATCTTGATTCCGAGAACTGCTACCCGACGGGTTCCATCGAGCAATTCTTTTATTCCAGTCGAGTCTTCGATGAGACGTGCGCGCCAATCCGCTGCGTCTTCGTCGCGTTCGATGTCGTTAGGCACGGTTTAATTCAGTGCAAGTGCCGCGCTAGAAGCGCACAGGGGTAACGGCTGTACCGCGCATTCGGTAAATTTGTAATACAAATCAACGCGATGAATTGGAGTGAACACATAAATGCGGATGCTCGTTCTCGGAGCCGGCCTGCAGGGCTCGGCTTGCGCGTATGACCTGCTTCAAAATCCGGATGTCACCGAAGTACGGCTCGCCGATCTGCACATCGATCATCTGCCCGACTTTCTCGCGCCGTACTCGAAAGACCGGCTGATCCCCACTCCGCTAGACGTTCGCGACAAGGACGCGACGCTGGCGCTGATGAAGGAAGCGGATGCGGCGATGAGCGCGATTCCTTACTACTTCAATTTCGATCTCGCCAAGCTCGCCGTCGAAGCCGGTACTCATTTCTCCGACCTCGGCGGAAACACCGAGATCGTTTTCGAGCAGAAAAAGCTGCACGCCGAAGCGCAGAAGAAGAAAATCAGCGTCATACCCGACTCCGGCCTCGCGCCCGGAATGGTGAACATTCTCGCCGAGTACGCGATCAGCCGCCTCGATGACGTCGAGAGCGTGCGCATCTTCGTCGGCGGAATACCGCAGAATCCAGAGCCGCCGCTCAACTATCAGATCGTGTATTCGCTCGAAGGCGTGCTCGACTATTACACGACGCTGTCGTGGGTAATTCGCGACGGCAAGCGCACGCAGGTCACGGCGCTGTCGGAGATCGAACCGGTGAAGTTCGATGCGCCCGTGGGAGAGCTCGAGGGGTTTCACACCGCCGGCGGACTCTCGACGATGGCGTTCCGGTACGAGGGAAAGATCCCGACGATGGAGTACAAGACGCTCCGCTACCCGGGACACGCGAAGATTATGGAAGCGATTCGCGACCTCGGCTTGCTCGACACCGAGCCCGTCGCAGTAAAGGGAGTGCGCGTCTCGCCGAGAGATCTCGTTGTGTCAGTGCTCGGCCCGAAGCTCACCAAGCCGGACGGCCGCGACATCGTCGCGCTGCGAGTGACGGTCGAAGGAACGAAAGCGGGGAAGCGCGAGCGCATCGAGTTCGAGCTGGTGGACAGGTTCGACGCCGCGCGCGGAATCAGCGCGATGGAGAGGACTACGGGTTATTCGTTGTCGATCACCGGCCAGATGCAGGCGCGTGGCGAGATCAAGGCGGGAGTCTACACGCCGGACGAATGTGTGCCGGCGGAGAAGTACATCGCCGAGCTGGCGAAGCGCGGTGTGATGATTCGGGAGACGATCAGCTAGCTACGCAGCGCTGGTGCCGGCGCTCCCGTTGCCCTGAACCTTCTTCGCCTTGTCGCAGAGGAATCGCAGCTCTGATTCAGTGAGCGTGTCCCAATCGCGCGGGATTGGAGTGAGCCGGCGCTTCTCGGATTTGGATTCAAACACGAGCCAGCCGCTGCCGAGGCCTTCGTCGAGCACGATGCGCTGTTGATCGAGGCGGCGGCGCTCCCCCTGCCGCCTTTCCGGCTGGTCCCAACGCGCGGCGGACGCTGCACGCCGCTCCATCGAGCGCCTCTCAATTCTTTCCGGGCGAACATCCCACACCTGCCAGTAAGTGTTGCGCCGGTCGACAAAGGTCCTGTATGCCATCAGAAAATCGCTTAATGCTCGAGGAGAAAACTTGATTCCGCGGACGTATTTCCATCCGATAAGGGTTCAAGTTCGGTGCCAAAAACACGAGCAAGTGTCAATTTTGTGATACGCACACAGCGCGGGGCGTATTCGAACTATCGTGCGAAGCCGGCGAGCGTTTCTCCCATCACGTCGATCATGGACTTCGCGCTCCAGCGGTCAGTGCCGTTGTAGAGAAACGTGAACGCGAGCACCTCACCATCAGCGGCGGTGACATAACCGGCGAGACCGATGACGTTGTTTGTAGTGCCGGTCTTCGCGTGGAGATTGCCTTCCGCCGGAGTATTTCTCATCCGGCGGCGGAGCAGCTCCGAATTTCCCGCGACCGGCAACGACGCGTGAAGCCAGGGACCCCACGGTGATTTGTGGGCGTAACCCAGGAGCTGTGTCATCGCGCGTGGAGTGACGCGGTCGAGCGTGGAGAGTCCGCTGCCGTCCGCGAAGTAGAGGTGTGACGAGTCCGCGCCGACCTTGTCGGCGAAGAAGGTGCGCAGGACGTGCGAGCTGTTGGCGACGCTGCCGATCGCATCGCGCTGGGGACCGCGCGCGGCGTCACGAAACAGAAGCTCGGCGTAGTGATTGATGCTCTCCCTGTTCATCGCTGCGATCATGCTGAAAAGCGGTGGTGACTTCAGGCTCGCGATCTTCGTTGCCGCGGCGGGAGTCTGCCCAAGGCGGCTTGCGCCGTCAACGGTTACAC